>JAGYLT010000346.1 GCA_018400545.1 Bacteroidales bacterium | reverse complement strand
TCGTTGGTTTCACTGTCAAGCTCCTGGGGAGTTCCGGCAGGATCCCAGGTAAATTCAAACCCGGCAATCTGTGCAAAACGGCCATCCACAAATTCAACTCTTGAAACTGCATTTTCGAGGATTTCCCTGAACTGAGCAGCCGGAATATCTTCGATCACCGAAACGAAGTTCGGGAAAGGCAGCATATCGAAAGTTGTCAGTTCAGAAATTTCGGAGCCTGCATCAATGATGGCATTGTTCCTGATACCGCCGCCATTCTGGAATGCCACATCCGGAACTTTTACGCCAAAGTCAGGAGCAAGTTCCGTAGCCTGCCACAATAAAGCATCGGCAATCAAATCGCCTTCATTTGTTTCAAGCGTACGTACACTGCCCTTCACACCGTCCAGAGCAACTTCGGTGGTGGCGATTACATTTTGAGCCAGGCTTTCAACATAAGCGGCCACCGGTTCTTGTACAAGCTCAACCAGGGTTGGGTCAGGGGTAGTATTGGTTACCAAAACAGGATTGCTGGAAGGATCGATGGAGACTACATTTCCGTCGAGGTCGAATTCGGCCTTCAGGTGGCCAACATAAGTGTATTCGCCAGGTGTTGTAACCACATAAACGGTTTCACCGTCGGCATCTTCATATTCGAGCGGGTATTCACCATAAACTTCCATACCCGGAAGGGCAATGGAAGGATCGTTGGTCAGCAGCTCGTCACCACCACCGGCGATGGCAATATCCACATGTTTCAGTTGCGAGATTAATGCGGAATCTTCTTTAATGCTCTGGAGGTGGCTGATGAGGATGATCTTGTTGAGGCCCATATCCATGAGGTTGTCGATTTCTGCCTGGGCAATATTTACGATATCATCGTTGATGATCACATCACGCGGGCTTGAGATATACTTAAGCCTTGGTGTGGTAAGGCCAACAACACCCACATAAGTTCCGTTCAGGTTAACAACTTTAGATCCGGCAATACGGCCATTGTCAACCAAATCCTGAAGTCCGGGTTCCAGAGAGAAATCGAGGTTGGCACTCAGGTAAGAAGGCTGAGTGAGTTCGTAATCGCGAATGAATTTTTCGAGCACATCCGGGCCAAAGTCAAAGTCGTGGTTTCCGATACAAACGGCATCATAACCGATTTGATCCATGGCTAAGGCGTCATAGTAAGGCTGGTCTGGCGGCAGGTTGAGGCTGGCATTAAATTCAGGCCCCGGAAGGAAATTGTCGCCTGAAGAAAGCATAATGCTGGGGCTTTGCGCTTCAAAAGCTTTCATGCGGAGTGAATCCACCTTGAATTTAAAGTTGGCTACTCCACCCCACTGCGGGCCGGCACTCGACTGGAGAAGTTGTGATTCACCATCATTGTTGTGCATAATGGTTAGCATAGAAGGAAGCTGTGCATTGGCAGCATCAACAGTATAAACAGCAATGGTACCTGATACTTCATGAGAAACAACGAGCAGTGCCTGACCATTTGGACTGTCAGCGGCATCAATAAAAAGAATGCCTTCAGGAGCATAGTGTCCGTTCACATCGTCTTCCGCATCAATGGAGAAGTTCCTGTCGTTGCGGTACTCCACAAATTCAGGGAACATGGGGTTGGTAACATCATAAACCATAATACCACCCACGCGTTCCAGGCCGATAAAAGCATAGAAACGGCCGTCGATTTCGGCAACCGTAACGGCTTCCGGCTCAGGGCCTTTATCGTCGCTTCTTTTTTTGAATGAATCGTTTTCATCGTTATTAGAGTTGAAGTTAAAAGGCAGGTAAGCGGCGGTAATTTGTTCGAGGTCGTCCTCGCTGTCGAACACCATATTTCCTTCGTCATCCCAGATGGTGAATGAGCGTCCGCCGTAGCTGTAGATTTCTTCAAACAAACCGTCGTTATCAATATCACCATTGGCCGTAGTTGTCTTAAGACGGCCCAGGTTTTCATTTTCCTGGAGCCAATCAGCATTAGGGAATACCTCAGGATCGAGATCGAGATCTTTCACGCGTTCTTCCTCGCTGTATCCGTCATAATCACGGGCATCACCCTCGTTAACGGTTACATAATAAGTTTCACCGCCCATGCTATAGCTTGAAATGGCATCCGGCTGGAACATGCCGTAAACCGGCCAGTTTTTAATTTCGATAGCATCAGTCCTGTTACTGGCATCCAGTCCGTTACCCGGCATCATGTGGTTTTTGAAGCCCATTCCGATGAGGTCGGTAACGGTGGCTGTTGCAATATCAACAACGGCAAAAGCATTGTTTTCCTGGCAGGTTACAAAAGCGGTTGTGTTATCGCCGGAAACGGCAATATATTCAGGCTCGAGATCCTGAGCAACAGTTGCACCGGGGCCAAATATTCTGATACTTGGATCCAGAACGGCTCCGTTGAATGCTGTGAAATCGGCGGTGGCAACATGTGCATCAGTAAGGTTTTCAGCACCAGGGCTCATATCAATAACGGAGATTGAACCTTCAGGATCGATGGTATATTCGTCATTGGGTTCACCTTCGTTGGCAACGAGCAGGTAAGCGCCATCGTGGGTAAAGGTTACCATGTCAGGCAATGCACCGGCAGTAACCTGGCTCAGGAAATTACCATCTGTGTCGAAGAACACAACAAAACCAGGATCAGTTGACGGATCAGCTTCAATAGCGGTAGCAACCACACCATCATAAGCAGCAACACTGTTCAGGCCGTCGCCGTAAGCAGTGATGTCAATCTGATCGATGCGAACAGGAGCAGCCGGATCGGAAAGGTCAACGATATCTAATGTGGTAAATTCAGCATTGGTTACAAAAAGTTTTTGTGATGCGGGATCAAAGGCCGATATTTCGGCGGCGCCTTCATCCCATTCATCACCAAGATGTAATCCTGAAAGAAAAGTCAGCATAGGATTGGGATTGTCAAACGGATCTTTTAGTCGGAAAGTAAACTCCCAGTCTGATGGTGCAGGATCATCAAAAAGATTGGCGATCAGGTTTCCAAACAAAATCAATTGTGGGTCGCCGCTGTTCACAAGAAATTCAATAACACCCTGAGATTCAGGAGAAGGTCCCGG
>JAGYLT010000345.1 GCA_018400545.1 Bacteroidales bacterium | reverse complement strand
GGGTGGGCGCAATGATGAGGGCTTTGATTTTGTTGTTGTTTTCGGCACTGGCCAGCATACTATGCAGCAATGGCAGCACGTAGGCTGCAGTTTTGCCCGTTCCGGTCTGGGCGCAGGCAATCAGGTCTTTTTGATCCATGATGATCGGGATGGCCTGTTCCTGAATCGGCGTAGGTTTATCGTAACCTATCGCGTCAATACCCTCAAGTATTTCATCGTAAAAATCTAAATCTTCAAATTTCAAAATGGTATTCTTTTAAATATTTTATAATAACAAACTGTTGGTGGTTTATGTTTTGAGGTGCTTTATTGCGCTCACGTGTTATTGATCCTCACTTTGTTCGGATGTCATTTGCACTTCGTGCGTCATTGTATCTTCGGTCTCCCTGTCATAAACCTTTTCCTGCGCTCTGCGCTGCACGCTATGCTCTTTGCGAATGCCAACCCCATCACTCCAACACTCCAAAACCCCATCACTCCAAACCCCAATCTTACCAATACTTCTCAACTCACCACTACCAACTCCCAACGCTCCCCTCACAACCCCCGCATCCACTCCTCCCTCAGTCCGGCCATCTCCGGCGCTTCGATTGCTTTTTCAAGATCAAATAATAAATCTTTTTTATCGCGGTTCAAAATGCCTTTCAAAACCAGGTAATTTGATGCATGATCGCTTCTGAAAACGGTTTCCTTTAATTCAAGCTTTTCAATAAAATTCCGCTGTTCCACCAGGAGCCCCAAAATATTCAGTTCATGAAAATCTCCGTCAAATCTTTCCCTGAAATGATCAGCACCATAAGGAAAACTTAAAACCAGTGTGGACAAAAATTCTGGTTGGATAGCGTTGATCACCTTCGCCGAATTTGCAGCATGCTGATCAGAATACTTCGAACCACCCAATCCGTTGATGATCATTACCGAACTTTTTATGCCTGCCGCTTTGGCTTTTTGCATCGATGTGATGGTTGAATCTGCTGTTTCTCCTTTGTTGATAAGCCTGAGCAATTCATCATCCCCACTTTCAATACCCACATATATCAGTTTGAGTCCGGCCTCCCGGAGTTTTTTCAGTTCCTCCACCGATTTGTTTTTCAGGTCTTTTGGGATGGCATAAGCGGAAATTCTGGCAAGTTTCGGAAAAGTAAAATGCAGCTTGTTCAGGATGTTTAACAATTTTTCTGTGCTGAGTACCATGGCATTGCCATCAGCGAGGAATATTTTTCGTGCATCCGGAAAATATCCGGCAACCCTGCTGATCTCTTCAAAAACCTTGTCTTCAGGTTTTATCCTGAATTTTTTTGAAGTGTACATTTCGCAGAAGGCGCATTTATTCCAGGAACAGCCTGTTGTAACCTGGAAGATCAGGGAGCGGGCTTCACTGGGCGGCCTGAACAGCGGTTCGTCGTATGTTATCGGATTGTAAAACATGCGGTTTAATAATTCACAAAATAAACAAAAGTTTTGCTTGAGCAGATGGATTATATTTGCATCAAATTCAAATATCATGAAAAAACTTACATTAATCATTTCACTATTCTGTTTAACCGTCGCTGTTGCCGGACAACAAAATGTTACCATTTATGAAATTCAGGGACAACAGGAGTCCTCTCCGTTTGCAGGGCAAAACGTAACTACTCAGGGTATAGTAACCGGGGTTTTCTCACCGGGTTTTTTCCTGCAGGATGGCGCGGGCGAATGGAACGGCATTTATGTTTACACAAATGAGTCCGTTTCGGTTGGGGATGAAATTTCGCTCACCGGTGAGGTGGATGAATACTACGATCTGACCGAACTCAAAAACATCAGCAATTTGCAGGTGATGTCGACGGGAAATATTTTGCCTGAGCCCTTTGTAGCCGACACCTGGGATATTAACGACGAAGCACTCGAAGGTGTTTTGGTAAAGGTAGAGGCGGCTGTTTGTACCAATCCTGATCTCGGATACGGCGAGTGGGAACTGGATGACGGCACCGGCCCATGCAGGGTCGATGATCTCGGAATTGTTTACGGTGCCGAGCTGGGGCTAAGCTACTCGGTTACCGGCCCGCTCTACTATTCGTTTGAGAATTATAAAATTGTGCCCCGCGATGAAAGCGATATAGAAATTCTTGATAATCTCTATTTTGTTGAAGGTCCTGAACAAACAGAGGTGGGTGTGGATTTTGTTTCACTGATGTGGCAAACCAATATTCCGGCAACTACGGAAGCTTTTTTCGGACCGCACCCTGATCAAATGCAAAGCCAGATCACTGCCCCTCCCGGCGACTCCATCAATCACGAGATTGAGATTCCCATGCTGTTCGGGGAACTGATCAATTATGTGCGGCCTTTTTCAGTGAGCGGCGAGGATACCACCCGATATAAACTAATGGCCTGTGCGCTCATTTCAGGGTCGTCCGGCGAAATGAAAGTGCTGTTTAATCATGACGTAGATGAAAGTGTGGCCATTGACGAAACGGCAGCCTGGACGCCGGGTATTGCGGATTCCGTGATTGCTTTTTTGGATATGGCACAGCAAACCCTCGACATCACCATGTATGAGCAGGAATCCGATGAAATCGTGGAGGCTATCAACAATGCTTACGATCGTGGCGTTCAGATAAGATATATCACTGATGACATCGGGACAAACCCCGCGCTCGAAAACCTGAATCCCAATATCCCTGTCCTTTACGGAAATACAGAAGCCATCATGCACAATAAATTCATTGTAATGGATGTGGCCGATGAAATGGAATGCTGGGTAATGACAGGCTCTCTCAATCATACGCATAATAATTTGGGCTGGGATTATAACAATGTGATTTGCATTCAGGATCAGTCGCTCGCTGAAGCCTTTACTTTGGAATTTGAAGAAATGTGGGGTTCTGATGGCCCGATGTATGACGAGGCTGTTGCAAAATTTGGTGCTGAAAAAACCGATAACACACCACACAAATTCCTGATTGACGGGGTAGCGGTGGAGCTGTATTTTTCGCCATCTGACGGAACGACCGGAGAAATTGCCGATGTGATCGATCTGGCACAAAACAATGTTGAGTTTGGTATGAT
>JAGYLT010000344.1 GCA_018400545.1 Bacteroidales bacterium | reverse complement strand
TGTATCAAAGATTGAGCCTTATCCGGAAAATCTTCGTGTTTTATCTTTTTAATTAAATCAGTTCTTTCACATATTTTTTAACCTAAAGCATTATTCGTTATGAAAAATCTCTCTTTTACATTAACTATGGTGCTTTGCGTGCTAATCATGCAGGCACAAGTGTCCAATGTTGTTCAGCCTGACCAGGATTCTGTCAGGCTGACTGAAACACACACCATCAACCTTGATCAGGGCTGGTCGGGTATTTCATCTTATCTTGATCCGTCAAATCCGGATGTGGCATTATTAATGGCTGCTATCGAAAATCAACTTGTAATTCTCATGGATTTAGACGGGAATTTTTATCAACCTTCCTCCAAAAACTATTTACAAAACTGGGATTTTAAGCAGGGCTATTTCATTAAAATGGCGTCCGAAGAAACCCTTGAAATCGCAGGGCTTTATCCGCTATCCAGGCAACTTGATCTGCAAACCGGATGGAATTTAATCCCGGTGCTGAGCGATGTTCCTGTTGATATTGAGGATTATTTTTGTAATGGTATCGATCAAATTGAAATTATTACTGAGGTTGCCGGATTGAATGTTTTCTGGCCGCAAAAAAGCATCACCACCCTACAGCAATTATTTCCGGGGAAAGCATATTTGGTCAAAGCATTGTCATCTTTTTCAATTCTAAAGATACCAACCGTGATTACAGCGCCAGTTGAAGATATTACTGCAACTTCTGCAATTTGCGGGGGTGATGTAACTGTTTCGGGGAGCGCACCTGTAACTTTGCGGGGTGTAGTTTGGAATTTGGATCCTGACCCGACCTATGAACAAAATTCGGGTTTTACACAAGATGGCTTTGGAACCGGAGAATTCATCAGTTCTGTTTACGATCTGATCCCTGGTACTTTTTATTATATCAGGGCTTATGCAAAGAACTGCTTCGGAATAGCTTATGGCGAAACGCTGATTTTTGACACCGAAAGTGGTGCAATCCCATGCCCTGATATTCCTGTATTTACGGATGCCCGCGATGGAAAAGTGTACAATACAGTTTTAATTGGTTCGCAATGCTGGATGGTCGAAAACCTTGCATGGCTGCCATCGGTAAATCCTCCCGGTGACGGATCAAATCTTTTTGTCCGCTACTATGTAACAGGTTATAACGGGTCGAATGTTGCCAATGCAAAAGCGACTAACAATTATCAAAATTACGGCGTACTTTATAATTGGCCGGCAGCTATGAATGCCTGTCCTGCCGGTTGGCATTTACCTACTGATGATGAATGGTCAATGCTTGTTATAACTTTGGGTAATGAAGGTGTTGCAGGAGGAAAAATGAAAAGCACACGAACATATCCCGACCCTCATCCAAGATGGAACAGCCCAAATACTGACGCAACAAACAGCAGCGGATTTACCGGACTTCCGGGAGGATACCGTGACTTTAACGGCAATTTTTTTCCACGTGGATTTGTCGGATATTTCTGGAGTGCAACCGAATACATCGAACCCGAAAAAAATGATATTATAATAGCATGGTACCGTTCCCTGAATTATTACTGGCCAGACTTAACCAGGTTTTTTCAAGACAAAGAAGAAGGATACAGCGTCAGGTGTCTGAAAAATTAGAATTCACTTTTTAACCAAAAAACATATTCTTATGAAAAAAACATCTTTCTCATGTGCTTTTTTGCTTTGCGTGCTTTTCATGCAGGCACAAGTGTCCAACGCTGATCAGCCTGACCAGGATTCTGTCAGGCTGACTGAAACCCAAATGCTATGAAATGAGTATGAACTTTTTTTACCAAAATATAACCACTGGAACATTTGAAAAAGTTTTTGGAAAACGAACTGTTTCCATTTGTGAAGTACCGCAGGTGTGGGATTATTCTTCTAACCATTACAAAATAAATTTTCAGGGCTGATAATCATTTAAATACATAAAACCAGTTGAATAAGCGTTTGCGGCAAGATTAACATGGGTTCTCAAATGATGGGACAGACAGAAATAAATGTATGATTTTAAGTATTGTATAAACATGAATGGCCATTTTTACAGTTTCCGGTTCTATGTTTGTTCTTATCATGTTATCAATTTATTATTCTTTAGTTGTTTTCGATGATATGACTTCTGCTATCTTTTAAGAAAAAAATAATGGAAAATTCACAGGGTAAAATGGCCGGTATTCCGGTTTACAATTATTATGGTGCATCGCCTCAGAATATGGTTCCTGAACGTGAGATCAAAAAATCACCTTCTAAACGGGCAGCCCGGACTATGGAGCTTTATCTCAGCGCCAAATCATCGGTTGCCGTTGAATTTCCGCTTTGGTACACACGCCGTTGGAATGAACTCGAAGGCGAAATCCCCATCATTCGACGGGCTGAAGCTTTAAAGGCTGGTTTTGCGCACCTTACTCCGGCCATATATCCCGGCGAATTGCTGGTGATGGGAAAAGCCCGATACCTCAGGGGATCGTATCCTATGCCCTGGCTATCGGAATCCTACTTTATGGCTGTGGAAGATCAGATGTATCAGGAAGCTTTGAAAGCCGGAAAAATAAGCGCTGACCAGGTAACCACCATGGGGCAGGGCGGGGGTAATGTGACCAAAAGTCTTGGTAATGTGTTGTCGATCGCCGGGAAATTTGGTCTGCGAAAAGAGGAAATGCCCATCCTGATGAAGATTGCACATCAATGGCATGGCAAATCGGTGGAAGACATCGGCCACAAATACGAGCAGATGGTGCCGGGGTATCAGGAAAAAGAGGCCATTATGCGCTCGGTAATATGCATGTTCGATTCGGGTTATACACTTCCGCAGGGGCGGGAGGTAATCAATTACTATTACCCGCTGCAATACGGCATCGACGGAATCATCCGGATGTGCAACGAGAATGCTGATGCTGTGGCTGGCCGGCCAGAAATGGACAGGCTTTATTTTTACAAAGCCGTAGTAATTATTCTCGAAGGCATTAAAAAATGGATATTGAATTATGCAAAAGAAGCCATCGAAATGGCCGGTTTTGAGCAGGATGCCGCGGCAAAGCAGGAATACCTCA
>JAGYLT010000343.1 GCA_018400545.1 Bacteroidales bacterium | reverse complement strand
ATTTCCTGTCGGTTTAGAATAATATTCCTGATAAATCCTGTCGGAGGTGTACAGTCGGTATTCGCCCGGTTCAAGCCAGATTTGATCGATGGTATTGTTCACCTGGTGAATGTTTCCTGTAAAAAATTCATGCCATGTTCCGGTCTCCTGGAATTGGGGGTTGATGTTTCGTCCTACAACATCAAAATTCCCTAAAAGGGTAACCTTCATGCCTGATCCATCCGGATTTTCATTCAGATGGATTCGTTTTAAATAGGTATCGAGCGAATGATTGATGTTTGCGGTTCTGAACACGGGATGTTCTGTTTTGAGTTGTATGAGTTTCGAGTAAACATCATAGAGTTGCTTTCTTTCGGGTACATCGAAGTAGTCCCAGCGTATAGGTTTACGGCCGGTTCTTCCATTGTAGTCAATGGAATAATCATAACCCAGTTCACCAAACTGCCATATCATTTTCGGGCCAGGTGCAACAAAATAGAAAGCTGCTGCCAGTTCGTTCCTTGCCAGCGCCACATCCATATCCTTTACATTGTAATTATTAAATTGATTGCCATACTCCAGATTTCTGAACATCAATCGCTCCTCGTCATGGCTTTCCATGAAAGATATCAGGTTATGGTACTGATAGCCCCTAGAAGTATGCAAGCCCCAGGAAAAGTCAGATTCATTTTCAAAACCCATTGTTGCCTGGTTATATTGATGGTTCATGTTTCCCCAAATCAACATACCATAATTTGCCAATTCAGTTTCTTCACTATTTTCAACAAAGTGTTCAAGAATTACATAGGCGCCAGACTTTTCTTGCCAAACTTCATCAGCGATTCTTTTCAGATTTGCGATCCTTGCTGCATCGTAATCGTTTCCCGCATTACCGGTCTGTACGTTGGTGAAGCCTTTGGTGAAATCAAAACGGAAGCCATCAACATTAAATTCGGTGAGCCAATATTCGGTAAACCGGCGGTAAAATTCATGTGTGAAAGGACTGTCCTGGTCAAAAGTATTTCCCCAGCACCACGGTTCGTGCGGACAATCCACCAAATACCAGGGGTTGTCGGGTGATGGCTTACCCCAGTCACCGGCATCAGGATCAAAGTACATCTGAACCAGAGGTGAGAGATTAAAACTATGATTAAGTACTACATCTACGATCACTGCAATCCCTCTTTTATGACATTCGTCAATAAAGCGTTTGTAGTCTTCACGGGTACCATAGGCTTTGTCGGCAGCAAAATAAAATGAAGGGTTATAGCCCCATGAGTCGTTTCCTTCAAACTCATTGATCGGCATAAGCTCAATGGCATTTACACCCAGCGTTTGTAAATAGTCAAGCTTTGCTGTAACGTCTTTAATTGCATCCGACTCAACAAAATCTCTCACATGCAATTCGTAAATCACCAGATCGCGCACATCGGGCTGCGAAAAGCCGGTTGCCTGCCAATGGTATGGAAGCTTCGCTGTTTGCAGCACACTCACAATACCATCGGTTTTTCCATGCGGATAAGTTTTCAGTTTTGGATAGTTATAATCCGAAATCCATTGATCATTCCACGGATCCAGAATTTTGTGGGTGTACGGATCTGCAAGACGAAGCTCATCGTCAATGAAATACTGAAAAGCATACTCTTCTCCCGGAGTGAGCCCTGTAAGCGTTTTCCAGAAATACATACCATCAGGAGTGCGATTCATGTATTCATCTTCTTTAACAGTCCAGTCGTTGAAATCACCAATCACGTAGATGTATTGTTTCAAGCCGGGAGGGTCGTGCAGCACGAGGGTAACAGTTTCGTCATCAATATAATTGATCCCGGCAATGACATCCTGTGGCATGGAAACACGAGGAACAGCTCCCCGCCTGTGAATGTATATTACATCCTCTGCTGTTGAAGCGCCATTTGTGGCAATGACTTTTACTTCATTTTGTCCCGTTTCAAAGTATTGAATGCCAAGAAGTGTTGAAAACGATGTGGATGCAGTTTGATGACGCAGGGTACCGTTCACATAAATTTCCACCAGATTGCATTCCAGCGCTTTAACACATAAAGAGATGGGTAGCGCTGAGCTGATAAATTGTCCGATGGTTGGTTTGTTGGTTATTTCAACATTGATTTCTTCTTCATATACGTTGAGGTAGATGTCTGACCAGTCAGCATTACGATGCACCAGATAATCATCATTTACGGGTTCTTCGCTGCGTAAAACCATCACCATTTGTAAAATGTCAAAAGACGGATCAACACCATAGTAGTTCCGGATATTGTTGATGGTAAGTGTGTAAAGATTGTCTTCACCTGCTACCCTGGTGAGTTTTGTTTCAGGAGTATTTTCTCCCCATGCTGTTTTTGTATAACTCCAGTCATAAACATTATTTGCAGCATCTTTAATTTTTACACCGGTATGAATGTACACATCACCTAAATAATCCAGTAGTGCCTGATTGCCCATTTCAGCATCGAATGTAATGGTGACAGCACTGTTATCGAACGAAAAGTGCGGGATGGAAGTTACCACGAAATTGCCACAGTCCGGTTGTTGGTCAACGATGTATGCGTAGTTGTTTCCATGATTGTTGTTTATTCGCAAGGTGAGCAAATCGAAATCGGTGGCAGGATTGTTAACGGTAGTACTGAAAACGTAGTAATTAACCCTTGTTCCTGAAAGTTGCTGAGGAATAGATGCTGTTCCATCTGTGCCGATTAGCGAAAAAGCTACAATCGCCGATGATGTCCAATTGTTTGTGGTATATCGCAGGTAAAACTTTTCTTCGGGTGATGGTATTGCTGATAGCTCTATGGCAACTTCCACAGCATCGCTGTTTGTGACCATCACTGGAACTTGACCCACAGTTTCGATTGCTACAGGTTCACTGGTAGTCTCCATAAAAATGGCACGGGTATTTAGGTAGCCCTGATCTTCAAAAATCACTGTGTACCATTTATCCTGAGTAACATTGATGGTGTTATTCGGATCGGATGGTGTTCCAAAATTAAAAGATGTGAGTGATCCAATCCCCACATTGGTGTTACCTGCCCATTGATTACCCCATGGGTCGCCAAAACTTGAGCTTACAAA
>JAGYLT010000342.1 GCA_018400545.1 Bacteroidales bacterium | reverse complement strand
TGATTCCAGCCTGGTATTTGAATTTCCGGGCGATAGCTGGGGAGGCGGTTATCTCGAGCTCGAAGCACCTGTTGATCTCAGTGCATTTTCATACCTGAAATTTTCAATGCAAAAGCCTGAAAATATTGCTGATGCCGAAATAAAGCTTGAAAGTCCTTCCACAAATGCCGCTATCTTCATTGCCAATTACGAAGGTGTGGATGTTGGGCTTGGGTATCAGGAATACACCATTCCGCTTGCTGATTTTGAAGAACTGGACCTCACTGAAATTTCCATTCCATTTTCCATGTGGAACCCACAGGATGCTGAAGCGAATTTTACCGGCGGCACTGTATTAATTGATAATATTTATTTCTCGGATTAAGCTGGCTGTAATTTCCATACTTATGCAAATGGAAACCTTCCAGAGTTTAAGTAAAACTTTATTGAAGTGTTCAATTGGTTAGGAAACCTTGTTTATGCATTATCATGTTGCTGATTTGAACAGGATGTTGATAGTGGTATTTAGTTGAACACCAGGTTGCATTTCCCGGGCTCAATATTTTACCTGACATTTTTTTTACATTTGCAGAATGACACCAAAACAGGAAGAAAGAATAAGATCGAAGATCAAAAAACTAAAAGCCGCCCTGGCTGCTGACAAGAAACAATGGGGTGGGTTTTATCATGACGGCCGGGGGCTTCGCTACGAAATCCCACGACTTTACATCCAAATCGGCGACTACACAGGTGGCCTCCGTTACGTGAACTGGTTCAACAAGAATTTCCCGGACGACGCCGGCTTTCCTTACTTTCTGTTCGAGTGGGCCATCATTCTTTTTAAAACCGGAAGAATCAAACAGGCCGAAAAAAAAGCCTTTCAGGCATTTTGCCGAAACACATACATGTTCGATAAATTTTTTGGCAACCCCATCAAACCGATCGATAAACTGGAAAGCTCCAACCTCGATACTCCGGAATTTGCTAAAAAATATTTTGAATACTCAGCAAATCAGGAAGAACTTGCTGATTTTGCCACCTGGCTCCGCGAACTGATCTCAACGGAAAAATTTTCAGGTCTGTGTAAAAGGTTTATCGATGCCTACGCGCGGCTTAAAACCGAACACGATCCTGAAGTCAGGCATTACCTGGTTAGAATTGACCGCCAGCTTGAAAGTGAATTATGATTTGCGATTTTACTTCTACGAGACGAGAAAGATAGAGGTCTTTCTAATTTGCCGGCTAACAATTATCAAATTAGCACATCAGCAAAATCCCAAATTAATTTATCACTTATAATTTCTCTTTGAAAGCAAAAGGCGTTTCAATCCGCTGTTCCAGCCAGTTCCGGTCGATTTGGATTCCATACTGCGAATGGGTCATGGTGTAATCATCGTTTACTTCCAGGGCGTTTTTATAAGCCTGAACCGCCTTGCTTCTTTCTCCTTCCAGGTCGTGCAGGTGCCCGATCCAGGCGTATGCGGCAAACTTACTGACGCCCTCGCCGTAGAAGGTAGCATTTTCAAAAGCGTAGGTAGCAGGGCCGGAGTATCCTGCATCGAAAAGCGCCATGCCCAGCCTGAACCAATTATCCTTCAGCAGGGAACGGTCCTCCAGGCCGAAAGTCATCCGGTAAACCCGGTAGGCTTCGCTTCCGGCCCCCGAGTATGGTAGTTCCCGGATATTTTGGATCACCTGTTCAACGCTCATCTCAGGCATTTCTTCCATGTGGGCGATCATGCCCGAAGGATCCACGGAAGCCCCTGCCAGTTTTGCGCTACTTGTAAACTCCAGTTTGCTGACCCGGCCCATGCGGTTGGTTAATTTCGTCTGGCTGGTGCCGTCCTCAAAATATGCAACCACGGGCAGCGGCATGATCCATTCGCCCTCCTGCCTGATTGCCACCGTCGAATGAAACTGATCGCCCAGCTTTTGGGATTTCGTGTAATACACTTTGGCTGCCGGGAACTGCGACGACCGCACCCACGCATCGAAAAACCAGGTGAGGTCAGTGCCGCTGGTTTCCTCGCAAACCGTTTTAAAGTCGTACCAGTTCAGGCGCTTACCACCATAACGGCTGTAAGCGGCCAGGTAGGCCTCGTTGAAAACATCTTTGCCCATCACCAGCTCCAGTGCGGCAATAAAGGCAAAGCCCTTGGCATGGATCACATAATTGTTGCGGTCGAATTCGATTCCGGCAAGCTCATCCTCCCGCAGGTCAAACGCGGTGTTGTAACCTCTCTCCGCTCCCTTCAGGTACATGTCCACCCAGTTGCGGTGTTTCAGATCGCTCAGACCCACATGCTGGCTGAATTGCCAGTCCATGTATATGCCCAGTGAAATCCAGAGCCAGTCGGGGCGGTTGCCTTCCAGCACATATTCACCCCAGTACTGGTGCCCGATCTCGTGGGCCGTGATCCACCGCCAGTGGCGCTCCGAAGCTTCGTTGTAGGCCTGCATCCCATGGATTATCACTATGCCCGATGAAAAGGGAAAGCCGCCCCAGGGACCGTCTCCGCCCGGAATGATATTCAAAAATGAATACGGATAAGATCCCATCCACCCGTTGTAAAACTGAATGACTTCACGCGCGGTTTCCATGGCGAGATTCGCAACCTGTTCACCCTTTTCGGGATAAAAAATATTGATCTGTACATCCTTCTCCTCCCCGGTCATCTTTTCGACGTTGTTGAAAAGCACCAGTCCGAAATCCTTAGCCAGCTGATTCTCGTAATAGCCCGTTTCTTTGTTCAGCCTGCCGCCCGGAGCAATTGTGTATTCCGGCACCTTTCCGATCCTCACGCTGTAATTGGAAGCCACGGGCAATCCGTCCCACCACAATTCAGGAAAAAGATCATCCCGGAATTCGAGGCTTTCGGGTTGGGCTTCAGGTATGCTCATGCGTTTTTTGAAATTGTAGGTAAGCTGCAGTGATTCCGAAGGCAGTACCGGATTTACAAGCACAAAATAAACCGGGGCATGTATCACATCCTGATCCATCGGATTGTAGGCAGCAAGCTTATGATCTCCCTGGAAAACGCTGACCACACTGTAATCATCCAGTGCCCAGTCAAAAGCAATAACCTCGAGCGGAATTTTCCCGGAATTTTCCAG
>JAGYLT010000341.1 GCA_018400545.1 Bacteroidales bacterium | reverse complement strand
TCGACCTCGGGAATTTAAACAAATCCAGTGCTTCCTCCAGGGTGATGGTATCGAGCGACTGCCCTTTGCGCAATGAAGCAAAGCGGGGTTTCTCATCACTTTCAGTATCTCCGATCTGGATCATCGGCCCAAACCGGCCAATTTTTGCAAAAACATTCTTGCCGTTTTCAGGTTCCTGGCCAAGCAATTTTTCGCCGCTGAATTTTTCAGAATGCTCGATGGTATCCTCCACGGTTTTGTGGAACGGCGTATAGAAATTATCAATCATGGAGTTCCATTCCTTTTGCCCCATGGCAATTTCATCAAACTCCTTTTCAACTTTGGCGGTGAAATTGTAATCCATGATGTTTACAAAATGCTGCATCAGGAATTTATTCACCACATTTCCGATATCCGTCGGGACGAGTTTCCCTTTATTCTGCCCGGTCTTTTCCGATTTCTGTGCAGACTTCAGATCATCATTTTTCAAGGTAAGCACTTCGTAATTACGCGGCGTTCCCTCCTGTTCACCCTTCACAACGTATTCACGTTTCTGAATGGTAGAAATGATCGGCGCATACGTTGACGGCCTGCCAATTCCCAGTTCTTCGAGTTTTTTCACCAGACTAGCCTCTGTATATCTTGAGGGTGGCTGGGTGAAGCGTTCGGTTGCATCAATTTTAATGAGTGGCAGATATTGCCCTTTTGAAAGCGGTGGCAATACACCGGCGGCTTCTTCAGGGTTCTCATCATCAGTCGATTCGAAATAAACCTTTAAAAAACCATCAAAAAGGAGCACTTCGCCTTTGGCTGAGAATTTCTCTTTTGTAGTAGAAATATCGATATTTACGAGGGTACGTTCCAGTTTGGCGTTGCTCATTTGCGAGGCGATGGTACGCTTCCAGATGAGGTTGTAAAGTTTTTGCTGATCCTTTGTCCCGTCGATACTTTCCCGGTCCAGATAGGTGGGCCTGATGGCTTCGTGGGCTTCCTGGGCACCTTTTGATTTGGTGGCGTATTTGCGGGCTTTGTGGTATTTTTCACCATAAAGTGAAACAATTTGATTTTTCGCCATGTTTACCGCCAGATTCGATAAATTTACAGAGTCGGTTCTCATGTAGGTAATCAACCCTGACTCGTACAACTGCTGGGCTACCGACATGGTTTTGGAAACACTAAACCCGATTTTGCGGCTGGCTTCCTGCTGCAGGGTTGAAGTTGTAAAAGGCGGTGCAGGAGATTTTTGAGCGGGCTTCTTTTCGATGGCATCAACCGTGAACTTCGCCCCAATACATTTATTCAGGAATCCAACCGCACTTTCACGGCTTTCGAATCGCGAAGGCAATTCAGCTTTCAATACGGAAGACCTGCCTGCCTTCTCCACTTTGAATTCTGCCGTTACCCTGTAAAAGGGTTTCACCTTAAAGTTTTTGATTTCCTCTTCACGCTCCACAATGAGCCGCACTGCTACCGACTGAACACGGCCAGCCGAGAGAGCCGGTTTTACTTTGCGCCACAGCACCGGCGAGAGTTCAAAACCTACCAACCGGTCGAGCACACGGCGGGCCTGCTGGGCATCCACAAGGTTCAAATCTATGGACCTTGGTTTTTCAATGGCATTGTTGATTGCCGTATCAGTAATTTCGTGAAAAACAATGCGCTTCGTCTGGTCTGCTTTCAGGTCGAGTGTTTCATAAAGGTGCCAGGAGATGGCTTCTCCCTCACGATCTTCATCAGTTGCGAGCCACACGGTTTCGGCCTTTTTGGCCAGTTTCTTCAGCTCACTGATCACCTTTTTCTTATCCTCCGAAATCACATAGTTCGGCTTAAAGCCATTTTCGATATCCACACCAAGTTGTTTCTTGGAGAGGTCTCTCACGTGTCCAAAACTCGATTTTACCGTAAAATCCTTACCCAGAAATCTTTCGATGGTTTTAGCTTTAGCAGGTGACTCAACAATTACAAGGTTTTTCGACATACTGATACTCCTTTTTTTTCGCGGCAAAAGTAAAACAATTAATTTATTGAGGTCAATAACAAAACATCAGCAAAAAATGTTGCACATTGCAATTGGGCCATCAACAAAACAAATATCAGCAGGAAATTAAAAATCAGCCTGGGCAGATCGAAAGACCAACGGAAATAAAATCTTTACACATTTGAGAGCATGGTTCTGAGGTTATCGAATTTGTGGTGATAATCTTCCATGGATCGGCGGATAACTTCATGGGCTTCCTCGATGCCATAGGTATGGGTGATCTCGGCGTCACGTTTTTGTCCGGGCAAATCTTTATAGGTAAGAAAGTAGTGTTTCAGCCGGTTAACAACCATCAGCGAGCAGTCGGCCAAATCCTTGTATTCGCCATAAACTGCATCATCTTTTAGCACAGCCACTATCTTATCATCAGCCTGGTTTCCGTCAATCATCCTGAAACCGCCAATGGGCCTGGCAATCACAAGGATGTCGCCATGCGCAATCGTTTTTTCGGTGAGGATACAAATATCGAGCGGGTCGCGGTCGCCCACGATATCCTTCCGGCCGGTTTTATCCATGCAGAAATCAGCTACTTTTTCCGAGCAAAATGTTTGTGGAATAAAGCCATACAAAGCCGGAATTACATTGGAGTATTTCTGGGGCCGGTCTATTTTAAGATATCCTGTTTCCTTATCAATTTCATATTTTACAGTATCAGTCGGCACCATCTCGATGAATGAGGTAATGGTTTCCGGTGCTTCCGTCCCGATTTCCACCCCGTGCCAGGGATGTGATTTGTACCTAAGTCCCATCAGCCTTCCAATGGGATCCATGATTTTGTTGCTCATTGCGATTTGGATTTAATATTCATCAGCAAAATTACGCATAATCATCTTTGGAAAGCGAATTCCAGGCACTTTCGCCATCTCAAAAAAATTATTGAGTTTGACAAATAAAACTATTTTTGCACCCTGATAAAGCAGGTAGCTACATAAATACTGATATGAGAAATACATTTGGATTTTTGCCCAGGCTTTTGGTAGCTTTTTTTGTAATGGCATTGTTGTTTTCTTCTTGCGTTCCCATGAAACGAATCGAGTACTTGCAACAGGAAGTTGGCAAGAAGGACACCATCCGCACACATTTTAAAA
>JAGYLT010000340.1 GCA_018400545.1 Bacteroidales bacterium | reverse complement strand
TCTCTGCGACTTTGCGACTTTGCGGTTAACACATTTATGAAAATTTACCGCGGAGGCGGAGAGGCGCAAAGATTTCACGATGTGATATAAACAAAACTCCGGATTAATATTTCGCAAATAAACATTCAACAGTAATATTACCTTTGCAACCCTGATGAACAAAACGATTGAAATAAAGAACAAAAAGGCTTCGTACCAGTATTTTCTGGTGGAGGAGCTCACGGCGGGGATTCAACTCACGGGAACCGAAATCAAATCGATCCGGATGGGAAAGGCCAATATCGGAGATGCGTTTTGTAGCTTCAAAGGCGATGAATTATTTGTGAAAGACATGCACATCGCCATTTACACCCAGGGCACCATCTACAACCACGAACCCAAGCGCGACCGGAAATTGCTGCTTACGCGCCGGGAACTTAAAAAACTGCTGGGGAAGGTCAACGAAAAAGGTTTTACCATCATCCCCACCCTGTTGTTTATCAACGAAAAAGGCCTGGCCAAACTGAATATTGCACTTGCAAAAGGAAAACACTTCTACGATAAGCGGGACACCATTAAAAAGAAAGATATCAAGCGCGACATCGACCGAAGCCTGTTTTAACATTTCTTACAATTCTGATAAAATAAGCGGTCTTATTTTTGGTTTTTTAAATATGTAAAATTCAACATACGAATATGAAATCAATAACCTCCAATTTGTTAGCTGTTACGTTTTTAGTTTTTTTCCCGGTTTCGGTAGTTGCACAGGATGCCGCCAAAATCAAGTGGTACACCGTTGAAGAAGCCGTTGAGATGAACAAGAAAAAGAAGAAGAAATTTTTCATCGACCTCTACACAGATTGGTGTGGCTGGTGTAAAAAGATGGATGCCAATACCTTTACCGATCCTGTGATTATTCAGTATATGAACGAAAATTTCTGGCCTGTAAAATTTGATGCCGAGTCCAGCGAACCGGTTACCGTGCACGGGCAGGAATTTGTAAACCCAAATCCCAATAAACGCCGCTCATCACACCAGTTTGCCATAGCACTGCTCAACGGGAAAATGTCGTATCCCTCTTTTGCATTCCTCGATCAGGATGTGAAATTAATCACGGTTCTTCCGGGCTATAATCCGCCTGAGAAGCTCGAGCCGGTATTGCATTTTATTGCTGAAGAAGCTTATAAAGATGAGACATTCCAGGAATTCAGCGGTAAGTTTCAGGGCAGTTTCAGGTAAATGAAATCAACTTTTACGTCTGTTTTAATATTTATTTTCTCAATCCTTTCTGTTGCGCAAAACGGGAAGGATTTTGATTATGTGGATAGCATTGCAAGGATGATCCCTGAACCTTTGACCTACTCCACCGATGAAATCTCCGGATGGGTAAATGACCGGTTTGAAACGGATGAAGAAAGGGTGCGTGCCTATTTCACCTGGCTGGCATCCAATATTACCTACGACCTGAAAGATGACCGGGTAACCATTGCTGAGGATGAAATGGAAGCATTTATTTCGGGCACGCTGGTATGGCGAAAAGGAAAGTGCCAGGCCTATGCGGAGGTGTTTCACGATTTATGCAAAAAGTCGGGAATTGAATCGCATGTTGTTTCCGGTATCGTGGTTCCCTATCCCGGTGAACCTTTCGCAACACATGCCTGGATTGCTGCATTTTATGATAACAAATGGCGTTTGAATGATCCAACTTATGGAGCTGGGTACGTAATCGATGGTGAATTTTTTAGCGAATTTGATGATACATTTTTTGGTATTGATCCAAATCAAATCATCAAAACCCATTTTCCTTACGATCCAATCTGGCAATTGCTGGAGCAGCCCTTCACGCTCAGGCATTATTTCAGAGATCCGGATGCTGCATTCCCGACAGCAGAAAAATTTTACTTTGCCGATTCCATCGAAATATTTTTTGAACAGCATAACCTGGAGCGGCTATTATCAGAACGAAGGCGCATATTGCAATATGGAGCCAATCATCCACTTTTTGTGAATTACTTAGAACGGCTGGATGAAAATATCATTTATGAGCAAAACCTGATCACCTTCAATAGTTTAAATCTCTGCATTGAGGCTTATAATAATGCTGTAAATATTTACAATGAAACCTGCCACAACAGTAACCTCAACAGGATACCGATAGCCAAAAGAGAGAGATGCCTGGAAACCCTCGAAACCCTGCATCATGATCTTGAAGATACCGGGAAGACGCTTTCAGAAATCGAGACGCAGGATGAAGAAACCTGGGAAAAGATCGTACAACTGAAGCAATCGATTTTAAGTATTCAGCAAGGCATCAGGCAAAAAACGGATATGATAGAAAGATCGATGCGTTAGCAAACAGTTTCAGTTTATCATTATTTCCCTGATGGTGTCAGGTTGGGCATCCTCCAGCAAAATCACGCCATGTTCATCCAACAAAACATAACCAGGATACCCGGTTACATTCAGTTTCGTCATAAGCTCCTTTACAAACTTCTTATCCGGAACCGTATTTAGCCAATTAATTTCATTTTCTTTAATGTACCTCTTAACTGATTTTTTTTTGTCGTTTGCAAAAGCTAATATTTCAAGCTTATTCCGGTACTTTCTGTACAATTCTTTCATTTCGGGATGCCTGGCCCTGCAAGGAGCACACCACGTTCCCCAAAAGTACAGCAGTACTTTTTTGTTATTCCCAAGATAATCGTTCAGACAGGTTTTTTCACCGGTTATAAGTTTGAAGGTGAAATTACGAACGGTATCATTTTGATGATATCTTAACTTTTCGTGCGTATCTACAATCACAAAAACTGCTTTCTTGCCGGCAGCATCAATTTCTTTCAGATTAAAATTTGTGCTGCCTAAGGTGATAATCGTAGATTCAGCTATTCTCCATTTATCCAGGGAACCAAAATCTTCATCTGAGGGCCCGGTATAGAAGTAATTTCCTTTTTTGCTAAAATTTGTGCTGCAATATGAATCCTCAAATATGATCTGAAAAGTTTCGTCATTAATTTTTAACCTTCCCTTTTTCTTAGTGAGCCTTACATTGCGATACCAATATTCAGTGTCGGCAAGTTGCATTTTTTTTGAAGACATTGTAGATTTCCTGAGGTAATAAAAACCTGAA
>JAGYLT010000034.1 GCA_018400545.1 Bacteroidales bacterium | reverse complement strand
GATCAAAAAACCTCAATATCTAAAATCTCTGTCAATCAAAATTATTTTGACGGGGTCGTCGGCATCTAAAGTTCAGCTTGGGCTGTGCCCAAGCGGCAATTATCTTTCCAGGCTTTGCCTGTGCTTGCCACAAAAAGCTGTACAATGAAAAGAGGCACAGCCTTTAATAATAGCGTGGACGAGGCAAAGCCTCGCCCAAACCAGGGAATAACTTGGACGAGGCAAAACCTCGTCCAAACCAGGTGCTAAACTGAAAATAAAAGACCCATTACATCCTGTCCGGAACATCCGCCCCGAGCAGTTTCATCCCGCTTTTTAGAACTTTGCCGGTAAAGTCTGCCAGTCCCAACCGGAAGGATGCTGAGCGGTTGTCTGTATCCCGAAGGAAGGGCACCGACTGGTATAAATGGTTAAACTCTTTGGCCAGTTCGTAAAGATAATTGGCGATTACCGCCGGACTAAAATGACCCGCAGCTTCCCGAATAATGGCAGGATATTCATAAAGCAATTTCAGAATGGAGCGCTCGGCAGAGTGGAGTTCCTCAGGCATGGCATCAGCATCCGGATCGATGCCTTTTTCTTCAGCTTTGCGGAACAGCGACCTGATCCGGGCATGGGTATATTGGATAAACGGGCCGGTGTTTCCGTTGAAGTCGATGGACTCTTCCGGGTTGAAGAGCATGGTCTTTTTGGGGTCCACTTTCAGCATAAAATATTTCAGGGCGCCCAGGCTCAGCATATCGAAAAGTTCTTTTTTTTCGGCTTCCGTAAACTCATCGGTTTTACCCAGTTCTTCAGTGGTTTTGCGGGCGGTATCAAACATTTCATCCATCAGGTCGTCGGCATCCACCACATTACCTTCGCGGGATTTCATGCGCCCGTGGGGGAGTTCCACCATGCCGTAGGAGAGATGCATGATACCATCGGCCCATGCGCGGCCTAATTTTTTCAGGATTTTTTGAAGTACATCAAAATGGTAATTCTGCTCGTTGCCCACAACATAAACTAACTTTTCAGGATCGTAGTCATCTCTTCGCAGTTGGGCTGTTCCCAGATCCTGGGTCATATAAACGGAGGTGCCATCCGCACGAAGCAACAGCTTTTCATCCAGGCCTACATCAGTCAAGTCACACCAAACAGAGCCATTTTCCTTTTTTTGAAAAATGCCCTTTTCAAGGCCTTCATGCACAATTTCGCGGCCAAGCAGGTAAGTGTCCGATTCAAAATATACCTTGTCGAAATCCACACCCAGCCGGTTATAGGTTTTTTCGAAACCCTCGTAAACCCAGCCATTCATCATTTCCCAGAGTTTGCGGGTTTCCGGATTGTGTTCTTCCCATTGCCGCAGCATCTCCTGGGCTTCCATCAGCAGCGAGGCCTGTTTTTCGGCCAGCTCCTCGTCCATGCCGTTTTCCACCAGTTCGGCAATCTCAGCTTTGTAGTGTTTATCGAACAGTACATAATATTTTCCTACCAGGTGGTCGCCCTTCATGCCGGATGATTCGGGCGTTTCGCCGTTGCCCCATTTTTTCCAGGCCAGCATGGATTTGCAAATGTGTATGCCCCGGTCGTTCACCAGGTTCACCATAAACACCTTTTTGCCGGCAGCCTTCAGAATTTCTGCAACGGAATAGCCCAGCAGGTTGTTGCGGATGTGGCCGAGGTGAAGCGGTTTGTTGGTGTTTGGTGAGGAATATTCAATCACCACAGGTTTTGCATCTTCAGCTTTGGCTATGCCAAATTCGGAGTTGGCTTTTTCGCGGCTGTAAAAATCAAGCCAGTAGGCATTGTCGATTTCCAGGTTTAAAAATCCTTTAATCACGTTGAAGCCGGTTACCTCCTGAACATTTTTCTCAAAATATTTCCCCAGATCGTTAGCGGTTTCCACCGGATTTTTTTTCGAAATCTTCAATAACGGGAAAACCACGATGGTGTAATCGCCTTCAAAATCTTTACGGGTTTTTTGCACCGAAACCAGCTTTGCTGCAACCTCTTGTCCGTAAAGTGTTTGTATGGCCTCAATGGCTTTGGATGTTAATGCCTGTTCAATCATTATTTCATTTTTGTATGGTCGGGGCAAAAATAGATTTTTTTTACAGCCCCGGAATTTTCCTTTCCTTGATTCCCGTTATCATAGTAAAAAAACGATGGATATTTCTAGAGAACTGAATTCCAAAGTATGATTGCGGAAGTTTTTGTTTAAGTTTGCTGCTCAGGACTGGATTATGAGTTGAAAAGTGTTATTGAATTGCTGGGAATGCATTGCTTATGAATGAGATAGTCGGTATTTTAGAATCTTTTGTTGAACCAACAGTTGTGTTGGCTATTCTGTTAATCCTGCTCGGTTTTAATGCCTGGATTTTTAACAGGATAAAAACAGTATCGTCAGGTAAGGTTGTTTTCCGTCGTTCTATAGCCAGCGTGCTGGTTTTGACCGGAACTTTGTCGTTTGTCCTGACCCTGCCCATCGAACACAGTCTGAAAGGGCAGATACTGAGCTTTCTGGGGATTATCATCAGTGCCGGTATTGCGCTGAGTTCAACAACCCTGCTGGGAAACATGATTGCCGGGATCATGAATAATACCATGAAACGTTTCAGGAATGGGGACCTGATAAAAATTGGCGAGTTCCAGGGAAGGGTGACCAAAAAAAGTCTTTTTCACACCGAAATCCAGCTTGAGGACAGCAATTTCATGACCATCCCCAATCTGTATATTGCTTCCAATCCGGTAAAGCTTACCCGCAGGACAAACACCGTGATTTCCACTTCCGTATCTCTGGGCTACGATATTCCACGGGCAAAGATCGAAACTGCGCTCAAGGAGGCAGCTATTGCAACCGGGCTTACCGAACCGTATGTTTATATCACAAACCTGGGAGATTTTTCGGTTGTGTATAAAATTCATGGTTTTCTGTCTGACAGCAATAAATTTTTTAGTACCGGCTCGCTGCTGAATGCAAAGGTGATGGATGTGTTGCACGGAAAAAATATCGAAATTGTTTCACCAACCTTTATGAACCAGCGGCGGGTGGATGAAAATGTTTTTGTGCCCAAAATATCTGTTAAGTCCGATGATCAAAAGAAAACCACTGCACCGGAAGATTTGATTTTTGATGAGGCCATCAAATCCGAGGAAATCGAAAAGAAAAAGGATTCGTTGAAAAAGATTGATGATAAGCGGGAGGATATGCGGGCGAAGATCAAGGAATTGAAGGGGAAAGAAGAAATAGAACAGGCCAAATCAAAGCTTTCCAGGTTGAACGAAATCAGGGAGAAAATCCTTAAAAATATTGAAGAGCAGTCAGAAAAATAATTTTCCGAACCTAAACAGAAAAAATGAAGAAATTTTTGATTTTATCAGGACTAATTGTTTTTGCTCTGGTTGGGTGCAACCATAAGCAGAACAGCGATAATGGTGCTAAAAAGATTGAAGAACAGATTATTGGCACCTGGCTAAAATTTGGTCCTCAGGGGATTTTTACCATTGAATTTAGGGATAACGGCCTGGTTGAAACCGATATGGGCAATGACGGAACCATTGATGTGATTTCTGAATATGAGATCGTTGGCGATACGATTTCTTTTAGTATCTTTCAATTCATTTTCTGCCATTTTTTGGCAGAAAATGAATTGAAAGATACTTCTGCAAAATTTCTAAATTATTTTAAATCAATGAGAAAAATTAAAAATTGTAGTGACTTGTATTTGATGAAAAATTTAGAAATTTTGCCTATCTTCTGATAAGCCAAAACATGATACATGCTTTTAAGGGTATCCCCCTTTTTAGTTGTCGTTGGCGATACGATTTCTTTTAGGGATATAAAAGGGGAAATCTGTCCGGAAGCTGGAAAATACCGGATATTCATTCGCGACGAATATGTGGCTTTTGACATGCTGGAAGATGCGTGTGGCGGCCGCATAAAAAATACAAATGGTTACTGGACACGACCGGATTACCAGGAAAAGCTGAAAGCGCTGGATGAAAAAATTGGTGACGATCCTGATCCCGGATTTCTGCTTACCCGGGCAAGGATTTACCTTTCCATTAGCCAATCCAAAAATGCAAAAGCCGATCTGGACCAGTATATCCAGCAGGATTCCACAAATGCCAGGGCTTTTATCAACAGGGCTGCAACCTGCTTTCCGAAGGATATGGAGGGCGCACTGGCTGATTGTAATAAAGCCATCGGACTGGAACCGGATAACAAAAATGCCTGGTTTCTGCGTGGACTTGCTTTATATGAATTGGGGAGAAAAGAGGAAGCCTGTGCGGATTTTGCAATAGCTATCGAGCTGGGGTTTGATATTTTGCGCATCGCCGAGCAGGAAAAATGTAAGGAATTTTGGGAGGAGGAATTCTGACTTTTGGAAATGTTTGGCAACCAGTTTATTTGATTGGGATCGAGTTTGGTGAGATAGGGCTTTAGCTTTTCAATAGAATCATAAAATCCCATGAGTTCGCAGGATTTCAGCAAATTCGGCGTTTTTCTTTGCGTAATCTTTCAAAACTAAAATCAACGATTTGCTTTTTTCATCGGCGTCGTTTGCTTTATCAATTGCCGGCTTAAGTGCAGTGCGTCTGTCCCAAATCATATATCCCAGCATGAAAATCATGAGAGAGGCTAAAAACCCAATGATCCAGAATAAATAATCGATGCGCGAATTCACCATCTCGAACTTCACATCCATTTTGGTTTCAAGGGCTTCCATTCGTGCTTCCAAAGTTTCCATTTTTGCTTCAACACGAATTATCCTGTCGCGGTCTTCCAATGTATATGGCACCTCTGTTTGAGCATGCGAAATTGAAAAGAAACCTGCAATAAAAAATAGTATGAATAATAAAACCCGCATTCTTAAACTTTTCGCAAAGATAACCAAAATCAATTTTGTTAACAGGTCAATAAACGGTTATTCTTATGGTAAAGTTCGAAATTATTCATTTTTTTTTGGTCAGTTTCGCAAGGTAATCATAGTGCGGACCTTCAAAAATCATTTCACAGCCAAAACCATGTTGGGCAGCTTTTTCCTGCAAAAGGCCAAAATCGATAAACAGCCATTTGAAAACAGGCCCCGATTCCTTTTTATATTCAAAACGGTATTCAACCTCGCCATAATAATTGCTGTTTAAATCGATGCTGACTGATCCATCTTCCTCCTCGAACATGTAGAGTATGTCGGAAGAATCAAGGAGGATTTGGCCACCAGGGTTCAATAATCGTTTACACTGTAAAAAGAATTCATCTAACCTGCTCAGGTTGCTGCAAATGCCAATTCCATTCATCAGGAAAAGCAGCGTGTCGAATTTCCGGCCGCTGAATTTAAAGAAATCAGCCTGCCGGACTTCCTTTACGCCACGTTTCTTCATCACTTCAACAGCCCCTTTTGAAATATCAATAGCGGTAACAGCGAGGCCTTTTTTTTGAAGTTCAAGGCTGTGGCAACCGGCAGCGGCACCAACGTCAAGGACAGAACCATTGCAAAGTTTGAGGGCTTTTTTTTCAATCTCCGGCATTTCATCCGGTTTGCGGTAAAATTGATCAACCGGAAAGATGTCGTTATCTGTAAGGTCGGAATGGACAATCAACTTTCCTCCACGTATTCCTAACTGGTAATCTTCCAGTGCTTTACCAAAGATATCGGTATCTTCACCTTTGCTGTACCTTTCTGTTAAATCATTCACAACATATTGAATTTTTGTACTTTCGCCGCCAAAAGTAGATCAAAAACCTTTCTAATAAAATCGTTATGGTAACCAGGGAATTAATCAATCCGAAAAGTATTGTCGTTGTTGGCGGCTCAAATGATATCACCAAGCCGGGCGGGAAAATTCTAAAGAATCTGATCGACACAAATTATCAGGGTGATCTTTATGTTACCAATCCCAAAGAGATTTTAGTTCAGGGGATAAAAAGTTATCAGGATCCCGGGAAGCTTCCTTTTGTTGATCTGGCGATTATTGCCATTGCGGCTAAATACGTTCCGCTTACCGTTGAAATGCTGGCTGAACAAAAAAACACCAAAGCTTTTATCATTTTGTCGGCGGGGTTTAGCGAAGAAAGTGACTCAGGGAAAAAGCTGGAAGACGATATTGTGGAAACTATCAACAAGGTTGGTGGCAGCCTGATCGGGCCAAACTGCATTGGCGTCCTCACACCAAATCATGCCAGTGTATTTACCGAACCCATCCCCAGGCTTGACCCCAAAGGCATTGATTTTATTTCGGGTTCCGGTGCTACAGCAGTTTTCATCATGGAATCAGCCATCCCAAAAGGGCTTACTTTTAACAGCGTTTTTTCTGTGGGTAACAGCGCACAGATGGGCGTGGAGGAAGTGTTGCAGTACATGGACGAAACCTACGATCCTGAAACCGGCTCACAAGTTAAACTGCTGTATATTGAAAACATCTCCAAGCCGCAAAAACTGCTGAAGCATGCTGCATCACTCATCCGCAAGGGTTGTCGGATTGCAGCAGTTAAAGCCGGATCCTCGGAGGCGGGCAGCCGGGCGGCATCTTCGCATACCGGTGCACTGGCCAGTTCGGATGTGGCGGTGGATGCGCTGTTTAAAAAGGCAGGCATCGTGCGTTGCCATGGCCGTGAGGACCTGATTGCGGTGGCTTCGGTGTTTATGCATCCGAAACTGGAGGGTAAAAATATCGCCATCATCACCCACGCCGGCGGGCCTGCCGTCATGCTCACTGATGCGTTGTCAAACGGTGGTTTAAAAGTACCGCACCTTCAGGGCGAACCCGCAGATAAATTGTTAACTAAACTTTATCCCGGTTCTTCGGTGGCTAATCCTATCGATTTTCTGGCAACGGGTACAGCCGAACAACTGGGTGACATCATTGAAGCGGTAGAAAATGATTTTGATGAGATTGATGGTATGGTGGTAATTTTCGGGACGCCCGGACTGATAAAGGTTTATGATGCCTACCGTGTGCTGGATGAAAAGATGAAAACCTGTAAAAAACCCATATTTCCGGTATTGCCTTCAATCCTCACAGCAAAAGATGAAGTGGAGGAGTTTTTGTCGAAAGGCAGGGTGAATTTTCCCGACGAGGCCATTCTCGGTGATGCTTTGTGCAGGGTTTACAAAACAAGCCCACCATCTCCGATAGACAAAAACCTGCCTGAAATCGATAAAGAAAAAATCAGATCGATTGTTGAGGGATGCGAAAATGGTTACATCGAGCCTGAAATGGTAACCGGATTATTGGATGCTGCCGGAATTCATAGGGCCGGCGAAGCAACCGTTACCAAAGTAAGCGATGCAAAAGCATCTGCGGTAAAGCTTGGGTTCCCGGTGGTGATGAAAGTGGTGGGTCCGGTTCATAAATCCGATGTTGGAGGTGTGGTGCTCAATGTAAAAAATCCCAACCAGGTGGAAGCTGAATTTGAGCGGATGATGAAGATCAAAGACACACACGCCATATTGATTCAGCCGATGCTTTCAGGAACGGAATTGTTTGCCGGTGCAAAATATGAACCCAAATTCGGGCACATGGTACTTTGCGGTATGGGGGGCATTTTTATTGAGGTGCTGAAAGATGTAAGTGTTCACCTGGCGCCTGTAACCCACGATGAAGCTATGGAGATGATCCAAAGCCTGAAAAGCTATAAGATCATAGAAGGTACCCGTGGTCAGGCCGGTGTGAACCGGCAGAAGTTTGCAGATGCTATTGTCAGGCTGTCAACGTTGTTGCAGGTTGCTCCTGAAATTCAGGAGATGGATTTAAATCCGTTACTGGGCAACGAGAAGGATGTGGTGGCAGTGGATGCAAGGATCAGGATTGAGAAATAGAAATGTCAATAAACCGGATGAAACCTGTTTTACTATTTGAGGTGGAACAGGTTTTTTTGCCATTGACTATGCTGTTTTCTTAACTTCTATGTGATTTTCAGACAGTTTGCGTTGTGTTTTGGCTATGGCCTGACAGGTATTGCAATCGAGATTGTGCTGGTCAAATTTGTCGCAATGCTGCATTTCATCCGTTGTTTCAATGATTTCTTCTGCAGAAATGGATTTTTCTATCGGACGGGCGGAGTTGGCAATACTTTTCTTTTTAGAGATGATGATCGACTGGTGTTTCTTGAATAACGGGCAATTGATGTTGTTCCTTACCAAATCGTGCTTCATAACTTGTTCCGTTTTTGTGAATGAACCAATCAGAATTATCAATGGGCAAAGCTATGCTATGCACGATGGCGAAAGCAACTAAAGTGCTTGAATTATCATTTAATTAACATTTGGAAAGTGTTTAAGTGTTTGGATATGAATGATAAATGTTGATTCTGTGATTTAAAATATATCAAATAATTAATTGGGTGGAATCACAAAAAAGCAAAAAAAATCCTGTTTCAGCTATGCCAAAACAGGATTTTTATGACCAGGAAACAATTATTTAACATGCATATTTTCTATCACAACCGATGAAGCGCCACCTCCGCCATTGCATAATCCGGCCACGCCATATTTTCCGTTTTTCTTATTTAAAACATTTACAAGTGTAACCAGGATTCTTGCACCAGTTGCCCCCAACGGATGGCCAAGCGATACACCGCTACCCCAGATGTTGACATTTTCGGTCGTCAGTCCAATATCCTGCATCACCGCCAGTGAAACCACTGCAAAAGCTTCATTAATCTCGAAATAATCGATATCCTCAATTTTGAGCCCAGCCTTCCCGATGGCTTTTGGGATGGCTGCCGAAGGTGCTGTGGTAAACCACTCCGGGGCTTTAGCTGCATCGCCGTATCCTTTAATTTTTGCTAAAGGCTTGAGGCCAAGTGCATCGGCCCTTTCTTTGCTCATCAAAATGAGGGCCGCCGCTCCATCATTTATGGTGGAAGCATTGGCTGCGGTTACCGTGCCTTCTTTATTAAACACTGGGCGCAGGGATGGAATTTTTTCAAACTTCACATTTTTGTATTCTTCGTCCTGGTCAACTACCACAGTGCCTTTGCGGGTTTTGATTTCAACCGGAATGATCTCATCTTTAAACATGCCTTCATCTGTAGCCTTTGCAGCTCTTTTGTACGATTCTACGGCGAGTTCATCCTGTTGTTCACGTGTGATATTGCGCTCTTTTGCAGTATTGTCGGCGGCATTGCCCATGTGGTAATCGTGGTAAACATCCCAAAGGCCATCCTTGATCATGCCGTCCACCAACTTGCCATGGCCCAGTTTCATGCCTTTGCGTACATTTTCGATGTAGTGTGGCACATTCGACATGCTCTCCATACCACCTGCCACAACCACGTCATTATCGCCCAGCATGATGGATTGAGCACCCAGCATCACCGATTTCAATCCTGAAGAACAAACTTTGTTTACGGTTGTACATGGCACACTATCCGGCAATCCGGCAAACAATGCTGCCTGCCTGGCCGGAGCCTGCCCCAGGTTGGCCGACAATACATTGCCCATAAAAACTTCGTTGACATCTGTTGCCTCAACGCCTGCTTTTTTTAATGCACCTTTAATGACTTCTGCGCCAAGCTGTGTGGCTGTTAATCCGGATAATGCACCGCCAAAACTGCCGATTGGCGTGCGAACTGCTGAAATGATATATACTTCTTTCATATGTTATTGATTATTAGTTATTGGGTTATTGATTTATCCGTTAATTGTTATCCGTTATTCGTTAATTGTTATTCGTTATTCAAATTCATCCCGGATTTACCGGGAGCATTAATTTCTTTGACTAACTTGGGTTTTGATGATAGCTGACTTTCAACGTTTCAATGTCCTCGTTTCTTGGACTATTGATTGTTTCCGCCGACTTTCGATCGTCCGAAGGACATCGAAACGTCAAAATCTGAAGAAATTTTTTACATTGATAACCAGTCATTTAAAGAGTTGTTAGTAAGAATCCGTAAATTGTTCGAGTCAAATATCAAAATTTCTATTTTTTTTCAACATTTTTTTGTCGCATCATTCTACTCCATCGCTAAAGTCTCTTAAGTCGTTTCTGTCGCTCCAGTCTTCTAAGTCGCTTCATTCGCCTACTTCTCATCATTATCTTCCTCACTTTTCTTTTTATAAATGTAATTAATCTTAACCCCTTTATTGCTTGAAGTAACAGTTTCCTTGTTTTGAGGTTTCTTCTGCAATGGTTTATTCCAATAGGCATCCGGATCATCCTCAGGGGTATCGTCTTCCTCTTCCAGATCCCAACTGTATTTTTTTTGTACCGGCCCGCCCTCGTTTCTGTAAAAAATGGCAATGACAAGGCCGGCTACAAGACCCATCAAATGGGATTCCCAGGAAATGTTTTTTTCAGGAAAAAGATCCGGAAATAATCCCCAGATCAAACTTCCGTAAAGGAATGCAACCAGAAATGTAATGGCCAGAAGCCGACCGTCCCGCCGAAAAATGCCGCTGAAAAACAGAAAGGATGCCAGACCGTAAACCACACCACTGGCCCCGATATGATAAGCCTCCCGTCCCCAAAACCAAACCCAGATTCCGGTAACCAACCATATCAGGGTGATCACCTTCCATGATATCTGACGATAGACATAAAACAGCAATGAGCCGAGCACCCAAAACGGAATTGTATTGGCGCTGAGGTGTGCAATGTCGCCGTGCAGAAAGGGTGAGGTAACGATCCCAATTAACCCTTCGGCTTTCATGGGCATAATCCCGAAGTGGGAAAAACGGGTGTCGAACAACAACTCCAGTGCCTTTACCATCCAAATCAATACGACAAAAATGGTGGGGAAGATGATGCTATGAACGATTCTTGCACGGTCTGGTTTGTTCATTCTGAAATTTTTTTGGCCGCAAGCTAACTTAGCTGCTTGCATTATCTTGAAAATTGCCTATTCAAAAAAAGTGTTAACAGCGATATATCTAAAATATTTTAAATTGAGCATCGTTTGCACGATGAATAAATTCGCCTAAAAGTATATAAAATGTCTAAATTATTTCCTCCCGCACTTTCGAGAACACTATTTCTAACAGTAATAATTCTGTTTGGTTTAACCGTTCAGCATGCAAATGCCCAGCGCGACGATCCAAACCAGACCATTCAAAAATTTGGTACTGCGTTGCAAATCATCAACTTTGCTTATGTTGACAGCGTTGATTCTCCTGAGCTGGTCGAAGATGCAATCATTGCCATGCTCAAGGATCTGGACCCACACTCGGCCTACATTTCCAAAGAAGATCTCGACCGGGTGAATGAACCTTTGCAGGGAAGTTTCGAGGGGATTGGTGTTACTTTTCAGATTTTTAATGACACGATCCTGGTCGTTTCTCCCGTGCCCGGTGGACCTTCGGATAAGCTCGGCATCATTGCCGGTGATAAAATTGTTGAAATCGAAAATGAGGATGCCACAGGTGAAAAAATTGATAACCAGTATGTGATGGACAGGTTGCGCGGTGAAAAGGGAACCGTGGTAAGTGTTTCCATCAAGAGGGCCGGAAAAGACGGCCTGATTGATTTTGATATCGTTCGTGATAAGATTCCGTTGAACAGCATTGATGCCAACTACATGGCAGCTCCGGATGTGGGATACATCAAGCTCACCCGTTTTTCAAGAACATCGATGGACGAATTCCAGGAATCTGTTGATAAACTTCGGGAAGAAGGTATGAAAGATTTGATACTTGACCTGCGAAATAATTCCGGTGGCTATCTGAATATTGCTGTAGAATTGAGTGATGAATTCCTCACCGATGGTAAGCTGATCGTTTACACAGAGGGCATGCGCAGCCCCAGGGAAGAATTTTTTGCTACTTCCAAAGGGAATTTCAATGAAGGCCGGGTGATTGTTCTCATCAATGAGGCCTCAGCATCGGCAAGTGAGATTGTTTCAGGTGCGGTTCAGGATTGGGACCGCGGACTTATAGTTGGCCGCCGTTCCTTTGGTAAAGGTCTGGTACAGCGTCCTTTCGGACTTCCCGATGGATCGGTGATCAGATTGACCACAGCAAGATACCATACACCCACAGGGCGCTGCATACAGAAGCCCTACGAAGATGGTGTGGATGAATATTACAAGGATTTTAAAAAGCGGCTGGATGCCGGAGAATTCGTGAGTGCCGACAGCATTGATTTCCCGGATTCGCTTAGATATTTTACGCCTAATGGCCGACTGGTTTATGGCGGTGGCGGGGTGATGCCCGATGTGTTTATCCCCATCGATTCAACGCGGTTTTCAGATTATTACACAGATCTCATTCGTAAAGGCGTATTTAACGAATTCACCATGTCGTATCTCGACAAGCACCGGGATGAATTGTTAAGCACCTATCCTGAATTCGAACCCTTTAAAGCTGATTTTGAGGTGGATAGTCAAATGTTTGATGATTTTCTGGCTACAGCCGAAAAATCAAAAGTTACCCGTAGCGAGGAAGATGAATATTACTATCCGGATGAAAATATTAAGATACAGATCAAAGCCCTCATGGCCCGGAACCTTTGGGATGTGAATGCCTATTTCCAGGTTATCAATAAACTGGATGATGAACTGAAATCCGCAGTGGAATTGCTGGAAGACGGATCGATGTTTTCGGAACTCAAACCGGATTAAGATTCAGTACAAAAGAAATTGAGCCCTGGTCAGCCGGATTCTGATCCGGGCTTTTTTATGGGAAATAGTTCATTGTTATTGGTTAATTGTTAAAGCTCTATATAAAATAATGTGGTTGTTTAAAAACAATTTTCTCATTTGGCATTTTATTGAACAGATGTCTCACTTCGT
>JAGYLT010000339.1 GCA_018400545.1 Bacteroidales bacterium | reverse complement strand
TCTGTTTTTTTTGTTGCAAAGTTATAAAAATTGAACTTTTACTAACAACTGGTAATCAAGCATTTTGGAACATAATTAACGCTATCAGAATTATATTACTTTTGTTGAAAATCGGTTTATATGAAAAACATCTACAACATTGCCTGGTGGAACCTCGAAAACCTTTTCGATACTTATGATTCAACCCACCGTCCTGACTGGCTTCAACGCAAACTAAACAGCGAGCTGAAAGGCTGGGACAGGGATGTACTGGTTAAAAAACTAACCAATCTGTCCCGCATCATTCACAAAATAAACGACAACAAGGGGCCGGATATACTCGGGGTTTGTGAGGTCGAAAACCGGATCGTGCTTGAGCAATTGCTCAACTATGTTAATGCTCAGGATCCGCCACGCAATTACCAGATTGCACACCACGACATGAACGACCAGCGTGGCATTGATATCGCATTTTTATACGATGCCGATAAATTCACTTTCGACGGCCTGTTCAGCCATGTGGTTACCCAACGCAATGCCACCCGCGACCTGCTCCAGGTAAACTTTGTAACCAAAGAAAAAAATCCGTTAATCCTGATCGGCAACCACTGGCACTCGCGCATCAGTGGCGAAATGGAAACCGAACCCTACCGCATTATCGCAGCAGAAACACTGAGCTACTGGATGGAGCGCATTATGGAAATACGCGGGGACGATACGCCGGTGCTGGTAATGGGAGATTTTAACGATGAGCCTTTTAACCGGTCGGTGTCGGATTATGCGCAATCCACGCACAGCAAGCCCAAAGTGTTGAACAGCAGAAATATTCGCATGCTTAACCTGATGTATCCACTGATGGGACGGGGACAAGGAACATTTTTCTACCAAAATTTCCCATACATTTTTGATCAGTTCATGGTTCCGAAAAGCATGCTGAAAAACAATGCTTTGATCAGTCCTGTAAAACAAGGCCCAAATAGTTACAAAACAGAGATCATTATGTTTGATGAGATGATGGCAAGTAGTGATTATCCGAAGCCCAAACCCTTTAGCAGGCCCTCAAAATCATCCTTCGATCCCGAAGGCTACAGCGACCACTTTCCGATTTCGATATTGCTGGAGGAGTGATAGGGGGAAGTTAGAATTAAAGTATCTTTATTTTCATTGTTGGCTCTGGGGTGTAAAAATAGCATGAAGTTATGTATAAGAAATTGACATCATCAGATATTAAAAGTATTGTACAATCAGGCGAAGGCTACAATGCCGAGTTCAAGATTAGAGTTCCCAAAAAGGTCAGGGAATTATCTGAAGAAATATGTGCTTTTGCTAATTCTGCTGGAGGCATTTTACTCATTGGGGTAAGTGATGACAATGTGATATTGATAAAGAATTTTTTGAAGAGTTCCGTTATGAAGCCGGATTATCAAAAACTGTAAGCCGGGATCAAATAATCAACAGCCTTCGTTTGATGCATCACACCTGGGTTATGAAAAACGGTGGCGTTCTTTTCTTTGCCAATTTACCAGAACCTATTTATAAAACAGAAGGGATTTTTACAACGGTATTTAAACGGATTACTGTGGAAGAAACTGTGGAAGAAACTGTGGAAATAATTCTTAAAGCAATGAAAGAAAATCCTAAAGTGACCGCAAAAGAATTGCAAGGTAAAACAGGATTAACCAGACGTGGCATTGAATATCATATCGATAAGCTTAAAAAAGAAAAAGTCATCAAACGGGTTGGCTCCACAAAATCCGGAGAATGGAGGTTGCTAAATTGAAAAAGAAAACTATGAGATAGCAGGGAGAAATGCAAATGTTGTTGTTTGAAGATGAGTTAAATTATTGATAAACAAAGATTTTTTGTCATGAGTCAACAAATGTTAAAACCCTGCGACCTCAATGAATAAAAATCTAAAATCCCGCCGCCTACTTTTTCTTCCACCCATTATCGGAACGATCTGCATCAGGAATCAGATCGCTACCCAGGTTTACCTCCTTAACCTTTGCATGGCTGGATAATTGAATGGCCAGCACCTTTTTCCCATCGGCCCATACCCGTGCATTTTTTGATATTTGCTTTTCGGTGCCATCTTCAAAAATAACATGAACCTCAACAGGTACCGGAATATTTCCGTTTTTCCTGATCAGAATAACATTTTCATCTGTGATTTCCTGAATGGCCAAATCAGGACGTCCACGATCAAAAAACCAGGGCTTCCAAAACCAGGACAAATCCTCGCCTGCCACAGCATTAAAGGTGTTAAAAAAATCATAAGGCATGGGATGTTTGCCCATCCAGCGGTTCATGTATTCCAGCAAGCAGGCTTTGAAAAGCTCTTCGCCGAGGGTTTCGTGTAGCATAAAATATGCAACGGCAGGCCTGGTGTAAGCTGCAATGCGTTGGGTTTGGTAATCGTTAAAAATGTATGTAGGGATCATGGGTGGCATATCATTCTCTTTACCGGCAAAACCCTCATATTGCGCGATGCTGCGCTGGAAATAATTGTCGTCCGGCTCGTAAATGTCTAGGAATCCTTTGGGAAAATAACGGGCCCAGCCTTCGTCCATAAAGGCATACTTCCGTTCGTTTGTGCCCATATAAAAAGGGAAATAATTGTGGAGGATTTCATGGAAGGTCAATCCCATCAGATCGGCGTAATCATCCGGGGCCCCGTCATTGGCGATCATCGGGAATTCCATGCCCCCGTTTTTGCGGCCATTTGCAAATACCGTGGTTTGCGGATACGGAAAGGGATATCCGGGGAGTTGGTTCGACATGTAATCCACAGCATTTCTTGCAATCGTTGCCACATCCTGGTAATGGACAACTGAATCCGGATAAACCGCAGAAATTAAAGCGCGCCTCCCTGTGTTGCGGTCCACCACGTGGCTCACTGCATCCCACGCTGATCCTGCACTTGCTGCAAAAGCAAAATCCGGCACACCTTCGGCAACAAATTCCCAGGTATGTTTTTTGCCGGATTTGGTCACCTCATTAGATTCATAATCCTTATGTTCAATAATTTTTATAACCTCGTTGGATCTTCGGGCTACCTCAAATTTCTTTAAAACGCTGTTTTGAAATACCCTTCCAGGATTCTGCAACTCGCCGGTAGCCCATACTACAAA
>JAGYLT010000338.1 GCA_018400545.1 Bacteroidales bacterium | reverse complement strand
AAAGATTTCCGCGGGCATTTTATGGCTTTCTTTTACCAGTCGTTTGCGCGCATTTTTGGCTACAACCTAAAAATAAAATATGATCCTGAAGGTGATGACAGCGATATTGAGCTGATTGTCAGAATGATTGAAAGTGGCAGAATTTGAGCACCGGACAGCAGCTTCACCTTTTACCTGCTTCAATCCAAATCCATGTATTTGTAATACTTTCCCGGAGGCGCCGAAAGATCATACACAGGCAAAGGTGTTGTCAAACCTTTCAATTTAAACTGCTGCATTTCCAGCACTTTCCAATGTACATTGTAAAAACCCCTGTCAGGAGAAGTTTCAAATTGGTATCCCATATTCAAAACTTCCATGCTGAAGTGGGGAATACAGTCGTTAAACCGGGCCCCAAATTTCATCATAGCTCCTAAAAAGTAAATGCCGGTGTTGTAACCGTTAAAGGCAAATGTTCCGGGATCGGTGACGTAAATTTCATGGAAATTTTTTACGAATTTTTTGACAGCCGGTTTTTCATAATCGTTGAATTGATCTGCAATGAAATGTGTGTTCAAATTATTGAGGTGCTCATACTCGAGCCCATCTATTTCTCGCCAGTTGGGCATACCAACAACAGTAATCTGGAAAGTGTCGCGCAATTGGTTGAGGTTTCTTAAAAGATCGAGGATAAAAAGCTTGTTTTCGCTGTAGGTTACCACAACATTTTCATGCTCAACAGATGCTGTATGGATAAAAGTGAAAAGGCTGTCGCGGCTATAGGTTATTTCATGATAAAGCGCTGTAGTTGGTATTTGCCGGGGTTCGAGTTTTTCGTTGAGAATGGTCTGCAAATCCTCGAAAGCTACAAAATCCTGATATGGATTATGTCTTGCAATAAATATTTGTGAATGGTCATGTTCCTCATTCAAAAAATCGATCAACGTATTGTACTGATTGCTGCGCAGGGGCTGGGGCTGAAAAACAAATGGGTTGCCCATGGTTACTTCTTCGCGGGTTGACAGTGGATTTACGATATTGATACCATGGCTTTTTGCAAAATCTGCAACCATTTTAAAGTTATGACTAAAAAACGGCCCAACAATTAAATCCATTTGTTTCAATTCCGGATTTTCGAGCAATTCGCGGGTTTGCATCACATCATCCTCAACATTGTAAACATGTATTTTGGCTTTCAGGCCGGCTTTTTCGAGCGAATCGACTGCCATCATAAAACCCTGGTAAAACTGCAAAAATGTGAATGGCTTAATAAAAGTATTGGTTATAATGTCGTTTTCTTCCACGGTTCCTTCCATCAGGATCGTATCAACTTCGGATAAATACAGCGGAATAAGCAATGCTATTTTGTATGAATCATTAACATAGCTTTCAAAGCACTTTTCTTTGAGCGATTTTGACCTGAAAGCCTCTTCGGAAGTTCCATCATCACTTTCCACCGGCCTGTCCATGGGTGGCCCGTCGCCTGCATCCATTTTCAACAGCGGAATTCTTACCACCTGCCCATCAGCAAGGTGCCGCGAAACATACGGATTGATCGATTTGATGAGATTTACATCCAGATTATACTTTCTTGCCAGACGCACTACTGTTTCTCGTTTTGTAACGGTATGGGTTATGTACCCTGGCTGATGGTCAATTAATGGAATTTTTATGATTTTTCCCGGCCGGATCGACTCTTCAATGCCTTTGTTATAAAATAAAATACTGTCAACGCTTACGCGATAGCGCAGGGCTATTTCATAAATGGTTGTTTTTTCTTTGGCCTGAAATTCAAAAAATCCCGGTTTGTTGCCACTTTGCCCACCCGGTGTTTCATCCGGATTGGCATCTTTTTGCACCGGAATTTTTAAAAACATCCCTGATTTTAATCCATCCGGCAAACCGTTATTGGCTGATTTAATTGCCTCCACCGAAATGCCGTATTCACGCGCTATTGCATAAAGTGTTTCGCCCTGCTGTACCCTTCGGTAATTTACCTTCCCTTCCTGAGGGGTTTCCTCAATAAGTTGCGGTGGGCGCGACATAGGAATTTTTATCATCTGTCCGGGGACAATACCTTCGGTAAGCGCAAAATTATTTTCTTTCAATTGGTTTATACTTACCTCATAAGCTCTTGAAATGGCAAATAATGTTTCACCTCTTTTTACAGTGTGGATGAAGTAATCGCGCCCCTGGATTGTTTCAACGACAGAGGATTTCTCCACCTGAGGTACCTCCTGCGAAAAAACGGCACCAATGCCCAGGACAAAAGCTAAAAATATCTGGATGGTTAAATGACGAATATTCATTTGACAATTGTTGCGTAATGATTCAAAAAAACTGTCGATTTTAGATTTTATTTCAGCAGATCAATTTACTTATTCCCATTCGATGGTTGCCGGCGGTTTGGAACTTATATCATAAACAACGCGGTTTACTCCTTTTACTTTATTGATGATATCATTGGAAACTTTGGCAAGAAAATCATAAGGTAACTTCGACCAATCGGCAGTCATGCCATCCGTTGATTCCACTGCGCGCAGGGCAACCACATTTTCGTAAGTGCGTTCATCGCCCATAACGCCTACTGATTGTACCGGAAGCAGCACCACCAGCGCCTGCCATACATCGTCATAAAGTTGGTGATCTTTGAGACCCTGGATAAAAATATGATCTACCTCCTGCAAAATTTTCACCCTTTCGGCATTTACTTCGCCCAATATCCTGATGCCCAGCCCGGGACCAGGAAAGGGATGCCGGTTGAGGATTGCTGATTTGAGGCCAAGCTCCTTCCCTACCCTGCGCACCTCATCTTTGAAAAGGCTTTTCAAAGGTTCAACAATTTTGAGGAGCATAAAATCGGGCAACCCACCCACATTATGGTGAGATTTTATAGTGGCTGATGGCCCCTTCACGGAAACCGACTCAATTACGTCAGGGTAAATGGTGCCTTGTGCCAGCCACTTCACATCCTTAATCTTGTGGGCTTCATCATCAAATACCGCGATAAACTCCCCACCGATAGCTTTGCGTTTTTCTTCAGGATCTGTTTTTCCTTCCAAAACCTTATAAAAACGCTCCTGAGCAGGCACGCCGGTTACATTGAGCCCCATATCTTTGTATGCTTCAAGTACACTTTCAAATTCATCTTTCC
>JAGYLT010000337.1 GCA_018400545.1 Bacteroidales bacterium | reverse complement strand
TTGGCCTGCTGTATTCTTTCCCTCACAGTATTGAAAACTTCCACAACATAGTCGCCCTGAATACCGGAAATATGAACCGTTCCGGTGGTGGGGTTGGGGTACACCTGGACGCTTTTCATTGGTTCTGTTAATGAGGATGTAATATCGATGATATCCCTTACCATCGAAACCAAATTTGCGCCACCCCTTCCTTCAGAATAAAGGAAATTCTCATCACTGACGAATAATATTTCAAACTCTTCGTTTGATGATGGACGATTAATTCTAAAGCTTATTGGCTCAAAATCATCATACCCGTTTGAGAAGTTCGTCATTTTATCCCCCGCCGAAATTACAAGTTTAAACACATTTTCATTTGTGTCATATTGGGTAAGGCCGCAACATTCGCCATTTTCATTGAATGCCCCGATAATATCTCCCGGCTTCAAATTTCCGGTTGCCTCATCGCTAAATAAATAGAACCGGAAGGCTGTAGATTCCCGTTTTTTCTTCCACGGTGAAATAATTACATCATTTGAAACCGCGAGATGTTCCTCTATTAACAAAGGTGCATCCGGATCAAAATCAGGAAACTCAATGCTGTAATCATCATATCCATATTTGTTTACCAGCAAATAGGCATAACCGGGAAGCAGCTGATCGAAGTCGGATGCCACCGGTGTCCAGATTTTATTGTCTGCCCAACTGTAAATCAACAAAATATCATCAACATGGCCAACAAACAAAGTTTCAATATCCGCAGGGATGTTGGTTAGGACCGGAAGATACGTATATGAGCCATCAATGAAAAAGGATTGATCAACCAGCGAATCCCCATAGATCGGTAAGCAGGCCGGCGTGTTTTTCACCTTTAATTTATAACCTATCGGCATCCAGGCGCCAAAGGTAGATTGTGGTGGGATGGGTTCTGGCCAAAAATAATTCCCCTGTTTGTCAACCATGTTCACGAGGTGTTGAGAGCCGGGGATCAAAACCAAAGGCTCCATGACTTCGGGCACGGTTTCCAGCTCGGTTTCGAGATACGAAGACAGCCCCCACCAATGGTTAGAATGAAAATAATTAAGTTGCTGAGGGATAAACAACATCATGCTTTGAGATGAACTGAACTGGCATTCGGAAGACCAATTGATACTGATTTCAAGCTCAACATTTCCATTCCAGCGGTCGGCGGGACCAGGAAAGTAATTTGGGCTAACAGCAGTTGAATCGTCAAATGTACCGTCCCCATCCGTTGTCCATTGTATAGAAAGGTAATCCTCCGTAATTGAATTGCTAAGCTCCACAGGTGACCATTGTCCATTTTCAACATCGTAGTCCTCGCAACTCAAATAACGGGTAGAATCCAAATTTGCCTCAGGCGTTTCAATGATGTTCAGGTCAAGACAGTCGTAATCAGAATTCGTACAACCCGCCAGAGGATCGGCCATAATACAAAGCTGAACAGACCCCAGGGAATTGTCATCAGGTCCGGGGTAATAAGTTGTAGCAACTAAAGATGGATCGTCAAAGGTGCCATCACCTGCTGTGGTCCAATTCGTATTTCCTGCATTTTCAACTGAAGCCATCGACAGTTCTAATGGCTCACCCTCGCAAATCGTTTGATCCGGTCCTGCACTGGCAACAGGTTCAGGTACAATGTTTAATTGAAGGCAATCCGTATCCGCTATCAAACAAGGACTTTGTGGAAGGGCGGTCAGGCATAATTCAATCGTTCCTGCGGAAATATCCTCCAGCGAAAAGAAATAGTTTGTGGTCGGTGAGCCGGCATCTTCAAAAAAGCCTGTAAAGCTTTCGCTTGTCCATTCCACATAGGCTGCATGTTCAGCAATTCCCTCAATTTCTGCAAACATATCCGTTGCGCAAACAGTGACATCCTCACCTGCATTTGCCGCAGGCTCCGGCTGAATGATCAGGCTCAGGCAATCGGAAGATCCGGTGGTACAGGGATCGATGGAAAATGCAGTAATACACAATTCAACCATGCCTGAAGTGATGTCCTGGGTGCCCGGAACATAGACAGGATTCACAACATCGTTGGATGGAACAAATGCCCCGTCACCACCTGTCCACTGTACACCAGAATATTCATTGGCCCAGGCACTGGTCAGCACCAGGCTTTCTCCTTCACAGATTGTGTTATCATTTCCGGCAAATGATGATGAACCCATGATGATGCTAAAATCAAAATCATACTGTGAGAGATCAGTTACATTGTTACCCAGATTGTCTGTAATGGATATTATTTTGATGTTTTGATTTCCCTCTGTGAAAAAATCGCTCACCAAAGTATCGCCCTCAACAACAGACAGGTTGCAATCCGGGACGCCGTCTATTTCCCAGCAAACAGTAAATGGTGAAATCCCGTTCAGAATATTACACACATGAAAGTCGATGCGTTCATTTGAACAAAATGCCAATTCAACACCCGCTTCTGCAATATGGTCATTAAGGCAGAAGGAAAATACAGGAAGCTCATATACCTGCACCATCACTGTAGCCTGGTCGCAATTTGCCGGGTGGGCAATCTCGCAGACTTCATACACCAGCAAATAATCTCCGGACGGCGTACCCGGCTCAACATAAACCTCCCCGCTCAGCGGATCAAGATTGACGGATGGATGTGTCGAACTGATCTGTATCAGCGAAACATCAGCAGGAACAACCGGCATGGTATCCAGCGAATCATTTTCCAGTACGTTGGCAACAGATATGCCGCCGGTTTCTCCGTTAACAGGCATACCGGTATCATCTTTGGCGTTCATCGACGGGGTAATCACTTCGATATAAAAACTGCATACTGTGGTGCCGTTAATGTAAGTGGTTTCATAGAAAATCTGGTGGTTTCCGATACCGGCCACCGCCGGATCGAAGATACCGTTGGAAACGCCGGGACCTGACCAGGTTCCGCCGGGCGGGGTTGCACCTGTGAGTTCAAAAGCAGGGTCGCCTTCAAACACGGTGGTATCATTCGGGCAGTTGGAATCTTCGGTTTTAAACCACCACCTTGCATAACCATCGTAGCTGCCGCCCTGGTATTTGGTGGGGTTGTGCTGTGGCAGTTCCGTGATGGAGATATTCGTTACCTCATCGGAAAGTAGAAGTGCGGAATCCGTAACCACGATAATTCCATTTGT
>JAGYLT010000336.1 GCA_018400545.1 Bacteroidales bacterium | reverse complement strand
TTTTAGGAAATATGAAGCCATCGGCCGAGGTATCGGACAAGTTGAGGGTGGTTATGATCATACTTTTGTTTTGGATGACTTTAATGGTAAGCTGCGTAGGGCAGCCGGAGTTTTTGAGCCAATGAGCGGCCGGAGGATGGATGTTTTTACCGACCAGCCCGGAATACAGTTTTACTCCGGCAACTTTCTGGACGGTTCCATCAAAGGAAAGGATAACAGGGCATATCAGCAACATGATGGTTTTTGTCTCGAAACCCAACATTTCCCCGATTCGCCCAATCAGCCATCATTTCCTTCAACCGTGTTACGGCCCGGCGAAAAATATCAAACAACCACCATTTACCGGTTTGGGGTTGGGGAATAATTGCAGGGAGCCTGATAGTGGAAAAATGTAAGGCTACTCCTGAATTTTTGATTTTGAAAAACAGGGGGAAGGTAGTGGTGCGGACAGAAAAGAAGACTTCGGCTTTGGGCGGATAGTCAAATGCAAGCAATTATCATTCTGCAATCAATTATTCAACTCTTTTTTAGGATCCCAAAAGAGCTGCTGAAAGTCAATAATCTGATCATCTATCACAACAATGCCTTCACTTTCAAGCAGCTGTTTCATTACTTCGGGGCCGCCAAAATGTTGTTTCCCGGTCAGCATTCCGTTTCGGTTTACTACACGATGAGCGGGAATACTGTCCGAAGTGCTGTGAGATGCATTCATTGCCCAGCCAACCATACGTGCTGAGCCGCGTGTTCCAAGGTATTCGGCAATGGCACCATAACTGGTTACACGGCCTTTCGGGATTTGTTTTACGACTTCAAAAACCTGCTCAAAAAACGATGGTGTATCTTTCATAATAAAAAAAAGTCCCGGCAAATGATACCGGGACTTTAAAAAGTTAATTAAGATAAACCTTATTCGATAATAAGCTTTTGTGTAGAAATTCCATTTGGAGTCTCTATCTGCATGAGATAAAGGCCTTCGGAGAATTCAACAGTATTGATCTGAACTTTGTTTGTACTGTGAATATTTCTGTAAACAACCTGACCGGTAACATTGAGAATAGTTACAGATTCGATTGTTTCGTTGGATTCGATGTAAACATTTGTATTGGCCGGGTTTGGATAAACTTTGAAGGTGTCGGTTAACTCATTGATTTCGTCAACACCAACAATAGTAGTAACTTCAATATCATCTACCATAAATACAAAAGCATCGTTAGAAACACACTGAATACCTACATAAACAAGCTGTCCGTCGTATTCAGAAAGATCAAAGCTGAATTCAGTCCAGTCAGTAGGTGCTTCGGTGTAAGGGCCTTCAGAAATAATGGTAAAGTCACCGGGCTCCATTCCGGTAGTAGAAACACCAACATTAAATCTTTCAAGACCATACTGATCGGTGTAGGATTTTGCCCACATTTTCATAGCTGAACCTGATAATAACTGTACTTGTGGCGAAATCAACCAGTCGTCGTTTCCACCCGGTGATGGTACAGAAGCCATTACTGCACCAAATCTTTCACCGCCATAGGGCTGAATTTCTTCATCATCTGACATAGGCGGATCTGTAGTTTCCGGATTGAATGCAAGATACGACATGGGTGTTCCGCTACCTGGGAATGTAATGCTTGTAAATCCGTAAGTGGGCTGTCCGTCAATATCAACAGCAGTCCATGGTTCGAATGTTTGTGACCAATCAAGCACATCCTCAAAATCGATGTAAGCAACAGAGCTGGGAGGGTTACCACCACCTGTAACGGTAAGGGTTACGGGTACCATCATCTGCGGGTTAACAGGGTCGTTGCTGTTGATAACGATATTAGCTGTGTAAGTTCCTTCGGGTACACCGGCAGCATCTACAGTTACAGAAACTTCATTGGTTTCACCTGCATTGGCCTCGCCTGATTGTGGATCGAGGAAAATCCATGCATCGTTAGCATCACCTGTGGCAATACCGCGAATATTCCAGTTAGCATCGATATCAGGATTGGCTTCGTGCAATTGCACCCACGATGGGCCGGTGCTGAACCAGTCACCGTTTGGTGTATGCGGGCCTTCGTCATTTCCTGCCGGAAGATCACCTTCAAAGTGAGTGACTTCGCAGGTAATCCAGATGTCGCCGCCATTTACAGCCGCAGGAGTATCGAGGGTTACGTTGTTCCAACCTACCAGTGCGCTGAAGGTTTGCTCCGAAAGCAAAACTCCGGGTGAATTATTAGCTCCATGCCCGTAAATACGAATTGTTGATGCGCTTACGATTGTATTCAGGAAAACTTCAACCTGGTTGATTTCCATCCCGATGTAAGGGTTGGTGAGTTCTGTGGGGAACTTGGCACCAAACGAAAATGTACCACCGGAAGTGAGGCCAACGGCCGAGAAGTTTTCGCCATCATAATTAAATACGTGTGTGGCATCCGTTCCGGGATAAGCTTCACCTTTGGTAATAATCATAGAGGTTTCTTCTACCGACGATTTGTAATCGATATTTTCATTTTGATCGAAGACAACTGCTTCTGTTTCGCTCATTCCAAAATCAGGATAGGCATTCCAGATTAACTTGGCAATACCGCTGTTGGTAATGTCGAGTGTTTGAGTTGTGGATTGGCCTGATTCGAGTGAAACATTGATAGCCTCGGGTTCAACAGTAATTTCAGCCGGACCAACAGCAGGTTCAAGTTCAAGTACCTGAATCTCATCCATAAAGAATTTGGGGGTCCCATTGGTTGTAGCAGCATAAATATCCATAGCAGCCAGTTGATTCAACCCGCCACCGGATGCTCCTACGCTCCATTGCCATGTGGCAACTTCAACGCCGTCAATCATCAACATCGCCTCATCATTATTGAGATCGATGATGTTTTCCATTTTAAACCATGTGTCGTAAGGATAGTTGAAAGTAGTAAGAGGGTTGGTATTTTCTGCTGTTAACTCGGCAATTCCACCGGGGTTGTAATATACTTCAAGACCCCAAACTGCGCCTGATCCACCGGGAACCCAGGCCTGGAGAATATTGTAATAACCAACGAAACCTGTTGGCACATACATGTAAAATTCAACAGAATATTTTCCACCTGTTTTGTCGCCAAACAGCATTACAAAGTCGTTCAAACCTTCGCAAACAACTGAATTATTGCCTGAGAAAG
>JAGYLT010000335.1 GCA_018400545.1 Bacteroidales bacterium | reverse complement strand
AAGCAGGGGAAATTACCATGTCGATATGGGAACTCGTATTGAAGGGCGGATGGATAATGCTCATCCTCGCCCTGTTTTCGGTCATCGCCATTTATATTTTTATCGAGCGTTTCCTGATCATCAATAATGCTTCGCGCGAAGACAACAATTTCATGAACCACATCAGGGATTTTATTCATGACGGAAAAATTGATGCTGCCCTGGCACTTTGCCGCAAAACCCAGAATCCCATCGCGCGCATGATAGAAAAAGGGCTGTTGCGGATAGGCAACCCCCTCAACGATATCAATGCAGCCATCGAAAATGTGGGGAAGCTGGAGGTTTCCAGACTCGAGAAAAACATCGCCACCCTGGCAACCATAGCCGGTGCCGGTCCGATGCTTGGCTTCCTGGGAACCGTTATCGGAATGATCAGGGCATTTTACGATATGTCGATGGCCGGAAACAACATTGATATTGCTTTGCTTTCCACCGGTATCTATCAGGCCATGATCACAACCGTTGCCGGACTGATCGTCGGGATTATTGCCTTTATCTGTTACAACATTCTGGTGTCAAGGGTTGAAAAACTGGTTTTTAAGCTGGAAGCCCGTGCCACCGAGTTTATGGATGTACTGAATGAGCCTGTTGAATAACCCAAAAACGAATTCAATTTTATGGCTATAGAAACCCGAAATAAACGAAGTGTCCAGTTTAGCATGGCATCCATGTCGGACCTGGTATTTTTGTTGCTGATATTTTTTATGCTCACTTCCACGCTGGTTGCTCCCAACGCTATCAAACTGCTGTTGCCGCAAAGCAGCAGCAAAACGCTGGCCAAGCAAACCATTACGGTGTATGTGAATGACAAGGCTGAATATTTTATTGGTGAGATGCCTGTAAGGCAAGAGCAACTGGAACCTTTGCTTAGCAATGAACTCGCAGGCCAGTTTGAAGGTTCAGTCGTACTGCGCGCTGATCAGTCTGTGTCGGTGCAATACGTGGTAAATGTAATTGATGCGGTGAATAAAATCAACGATAAATACGACACCAAACATAAAGTGATTATGGCCACCAGGCCGAATTAGGGGATAAGTTATTCGTTAATAGTTAATAGTTATTTGTAAATGGTAATTGGTGAATTGGATGAACAGGATTTTTACAATAACCGATAATAGTCAAAAGACTGTCTCAAAAGTACAAAAATGAAGAAAATGCCACTAAAACACAAAGACACCAAGGGACACAAAACGCTGTTATACTATGATTTTTGTCTTTGTGAAATCTTAGTGCTTTAGTGCCTTTGTGGCAAAATGAACCTTTGAGACAACCTCAAATAACGACACACAATCAACATCCTTTCATTTGGGAAACATAATGAACGACAATAAATATAAAAAACACGGCGTAATCGGCACGGTGATTTTTCACGTAGCGCTGCTGTTGGCGTTGCTTTTTCTGGCGCTTCGCACACCGCTCCCACTGCCGGGAGAGGAAGGCGTGGAGGTTAGCCTGGGTTATGATGTAACCGGATCCGGACTTACCCAACCGGAGAAGTTGCAGCCCATTCAGCAGTCTCAGCCCGAAATTGCAAAGCCGGAACCCAAAGAAATCATCACCCAGGATGTGGAAGAAGCCCCGGCCCTTGAAGAAGAAGTCCCGGAAGAAACCATCACCGAAGAGGTGGTTGAAGAAGAAATTGTGGAAGAGGAAGTGGAAGAAGAGCCGAAAATAAACCCGGATGCCCTGTATAAACCTTTGGAAAACGATGATAAAGAATCAGGCAACCAGGGTAGCGAATACAAGCCCGCCGACCAGGGAAAAGAAACCGGATCCAATGAAAGCAAGAAAGAAGACGGCGTTGCCGGTGAAGGCGATGGTGTTTCTTTTGACCTTGAGGGAAGAGGATCCATCCATTTACCCAAACCTCCATACACATCAAACGAGCAGGGTAAAGTAGTGGTTAAAATCTGGGTGAACAAACAGGGTAAAGTTGTGAGGGTTCAGTCCGGCGTGAAAGGAACAACAATCACAGATTCTCAGTTGCGGAAAATGGCTGAGGATGCCGCCAAAAAATCCGTGTTTACGCCTGATCCCAATGCCACCGAATTCCAGATCGGCACCATTACCTATAATTTTATCCGCAGGAATTAATCTGTTTCCTCAATGATTTCGGCATCTACTTCCCCGATCTTTTCATCGAGCAAAAGAAGATCCTTCTGATCAATATTATCAAACCAATCCTCCAGCTTTCTCGCAGCCTTTTCTTTTACTTCCGGCGTAATGTGATCGGCTACCTGCGAAAGTGCATACAGCAAAACGGCCACATCATCAGAAAAGCCAAAAGCAACAACCAGATCGGGGATGAGGTCTGTTGGCAGGATAAAATATCCCAGGGCTGCCATAATGCCGGCCTTTGCACGCATGGGCACCGAACGGGATTCCATCAGGTAATAGAGCAGCAAAGCGGAATAAATCGCCTGAATGCCCGCTTTACGGGAGCTTTTGCGTATCTTGGCCCAAAACCCGCCTTCAGAAAAATGAGCCTTAAAATTTTCAAGTTTTATTTTGGAATCGAATTTCATAGGATTATTCAACGTAGCCCAGCTTGAGCATATTGGATTTGCCGGGTTCGTTAATGGGCATGTTTGAAATGTGCACAAGCAAATCACCCGGTTGCGCCAGGCCGCGCTTTTTCAGTTCCTCCTTAAGGTCGGTGATGGTTTGGTCGGTGTTTATATACCGGTTGAACAAAACCGGCTTTACGCCCCACAAAATATTTAACCTTCTTAAAATATTTTCCTTACTGGCGAAACCAAAAATAGTAGCATAGGGGCGGTGTGATGATATTTTGGCCGTAGAATATCCTGATGAGGCTACCGAAACAATGGCTTTGGCCCGGGCTTCCCTCGCTACATTGCATCCGCTGTAAATGATCGAGTCGGAAATAAAACGGGGATTATTTTTCATCACGGGGCGCGTTAGTTTGTGATAAATACCCTCGTAACGTTCCACCTGGCTGATGATTTTCTGCATGGTTTCAACGGTTTCCACCGGATACCTTCCAACAGAGGTTTCGCCACTAAGCATGAGCGCATCAGCACCATCCATCACCGAATTGGCCACATCGTTCACTTCGGCGCGCGTAGGCCTGAGATT
>JAGYLT010000334.1 GCA_018400545.1 Bacteroidales bacterium | reverse complement strand
GATGGTTTTTACATTTTTATGGAGCGTGTAAAGCAGCGCACAGAAATTGCCTGATCAATGGCCATAAAATTACCTCCGAAGCTAAAGCAATTTTGTTAAAACAGTTATCAGCAAAAAAACCCCGAAAAACAGAATTACCCAAAACACAGCTTTTAAAGCAGTTTTGGTGGTTTTTTTGCGGCTGTCGGGCGGAAGGTTTTCAACGTAATTATTGGTTTCCATTTCAATTTCATCAGCACGGGCGCGATCCCGGTCATTGAAATAATAATTTACCAGCGGCACAATCACATCCAAGCCTTCCTGCCGGTGATAAGGAATACCTTCCTGCATGAGCTTTTGTTCGAAAACCAGCTGGTGTGTGGATCCTGTGCGTATCACCACCGGATTTGACGGATTGAAATCGCGGTATGGCTCCCGATATGTTTCAGGATCAATTACCAGTTCACCTTCCCGAACCTCTTTCCGCAGTTGTTTAATTACATCATCAAGCACACCTCTTGTTTTAAGCATGCGATAGGCAAGCTTTACATCAGCATCATCATAATCTTTGTAATTTCTGAGGATATTTGCCAGCTTAGAAGTTTCAGCCTGATTTAACTCGCGCATAATTTCAAAACCTCCAATTGCCGGTGTTGTTCAATAAAGGCGATCAGTTTTTCTTTGCGCTGGCGGCCAGCAAGCCTCCGAGAATCGCAAAAACAGGATAAGCTGCCAGGGAGGCAATCCAAAACCAGAGCGGATGATAATAATTCATGAGATTAATCAATCCCATCCCAAGCAAAATCAATCCGGCAAGTATAGATGCCAGCAAATTTCCGCCTTTCGACAACACACCAGCCAGAAACCCGCCAACCACGGAACCCGCCGCAAAGGAAAAAAGAATCGGGAGCAGGACTTGCAGTGATCCACTTTCTGAAAGCTTTTTGAAAATACCAGGGTCAGCGGGGTCGTATTCAAAAGGAGGCGGAAAAACAATCTGCCCAAGCGCCTGCAAAGCATAAATAATGAGGGCACCCACAAAAGTACCCGCAACCACTCCGGCAATCAATCTGAGAATATTTGTTTTCATTGGACCATGTACAGATTAGAAATTGTATTTATCGCTCGACTTTTTCCACCGGATAGCCCTTTTCAAGCCAGTCTTCATATCCGTCATCGATGAACCAGGCCTTTGAAAATCCGGGTTATCCTTATTTTGCTTTATCAACTCCCGGGCTTCACCTGCATCAATAATTTTCAGGTGCTCAAAGCCGGCCGGGTTCATCGAAAAATTGATGATCATCCAGTAGAAAGTGCTTACCAGAATGGCAAACACAAGCGGGATAAAAATGGCTTTCGTTTTAGTTGAAAACTTTTTCATCGTTGAAGGTAAATAAAAATGAAAAACCGCTCTCCAATCAGTTTTGTTTAATTTCTGCTGAAGAGCGGCTTTGATGCTATACTATCCTTTTCAAAGTTTATTTGGCATAAGCAATTGACCTTGTTTCACGAATCACGGTAATTTTAATCTGGCCCGGATAAGTCATCTCATCCTGGATTTTTTTCGAAAGGTCGTACGACAGAACCTTGGATTCCTCGTCCGAAACATTTTCGGCACCTACAATTACACGCAGTTCACGGCCGGCCTGAATGGCATAAGTTTTTACCACACCGGGATATGACAGGGCAAGATCCTCAAGGTTTTTCAACCGTTGAATGTAGGCTTCCACCACCTCGCGGCGTGCTCCCGGACGGGCGCCGGAAATGGCGTCGCAAACCTGAACGATGGGCGCCAGCAGTGTTGTCATCTCCACTTCTTCGTGGTGCGAACCCACGGCGTTGCACACCTCCGGATGTTCTTTGTATTTTTCGGCCAGCTTCATGCCCAGCAAAGCGTGGGGCAGTTCTGATTCGGTATCCGGCACTTTGCCAATGTCGTGAAGCAGTCCGGCGCGTTTTGCTTTCTTTGGGTTTAGGCCGAGCTCTGCCGCCATGGTTGCACACAGATTGGCCACCTCGCGGGAGTGCTGCAGCAGGTTTTGACCATAGGAAGAACGATACTTCATGCGGCCAACGAGTCTGACCAGTTCACTGTTCATCCCGTGAATGCCCAGATCGATGCACGTCCGTTTACCGATTTCGATGATTTCCTGCTCAATCTGTTTTTTGGTTTTACTCACCACTTCCTCGATACGCGCCGGGTGAATCCGCCCATCGGTTACGAGTTTGTGCAACGAAAGCCTTGCAATTTCGCGGCGTACCGGATCGAAACCTGAGAGGATGATCGCATCCGGTGAGTCATCGATGATGATCTCGATTCCGGTGAGCGCCTCAAGGGTTCTGATGTTACGCCCCTCGCGGCCAATGATGCGGCCTTTGATTTCGTCGTTGTCGATGTTAAACACCGAAACTGTATTTTCGATGGTATTTTCAGCCGCTGTGCGCTGAATCGATTCCACGATGATGTGGCGTGCTTTCTGGTTGGCAGTAAGTTTGGCTTCTTCCATGATATCCTGAATATATACCATGGCATCGCTCTTGGCTTCATCTTTCAGGGTTTCGACGAGTTGGGCTTTTGCGTCTTCGGCCGAGAGGCCTGAAACAGCTTCGAGCTGCGCGACCTGCTTTTGCAGAAATTTATCAAGTTCCTGTTGTTTAGCGGTTACAACTTCAAGTTGCTGTTCGAGGTTCTTCCTGATTGAGGCGTGTTCTTTTTCTTTCCGGCTGACTTCTTCCAGCTTTTGATTGATCCCGAGCTCTTTTTGCTTTATCCTGTTTTCTTCCTTTTGGATGCCTTTCTCGCGGTTTTGCAGCTCATTGTATCGCTGTTGTATCTTTCGGTCTAGATCGGTTTTGCGCTGAAGGTTCAGTTCCTGTGCTTCCAGGATTTTTTCCTTTTTTAAAACCTCAGCCCTTTCCTTTGCTTCATCAAGTACTTCCTGACTCTTCTTTTCGATTTTTTTGCGGAGCACCGTTGAAGACAGCAGCACACCCAGTGCCACTCCCAACACGCCCGCAATAATCGCAATCAAATATGTATCCATCTTTCATTAGTTTTAGTTGGGCATTAGAAAAAAAAACCCGCATTAGATCAATCGGAGTTTCGTAAACCCCATTCGTTCAGGTTTAGGGTTACCGGCGAAGATCAAACTTCCACTGTCCCGCAAATGCGGGA
>JAGYLT010000333.1 GCA_018400545.1 Bacteroidales bacterium | reverse complement strand
GCGCAGCGAGGAATCTAATCTCATAAAAACTAATTTTTGAATTTTCTCTGGACACTATTGGTAAAAAATATAAGATGGGGCAAAGATTGGCTCAATTATGATGGCTCTTTCATATTATGATATACATTACTCAAATCCTCATCTTCCTCAAATTTGGCCAGCATTTTTTCGATATCAGCAGCCTGGTTTTCGCTGAGCTCTTTTGTTTGTGTGGGGATGCGTTCGAATTCCGCCGTCACAATTTCAAAACCGTTATCCTCGAAATATTTCTGCAGGGCACCGAATGATTCGAATTCACCGTAAACAATGATATTATCTTCTTCTGCAAAAATCTCCGACAGGCCCAGGTCGATCAATTCCAGTTCGAGTTCCTCGAGGTCGGCGCCTTCTTTGTTTTTCACCTTAAAAACGCACTTGTGTTCAAACATAAAACTCAAACTTCCGGTGGTTCCAAGCGAACCACCGTTGCGGGTGAAATAGCTGCGTACGTTGGCCACCGTGCGGGTATTGTTGTCGGTGGTGGCTTCTACCAGCACCGCAATGCCGTGCGGGCCATAGCCCTCATAAACAATTTCCTTATAATCGGAAGTGTCGGGTGAGGTGGCTTTTTTGATGGCGCGCTCCACGTTATCCTTGGGCATGTTGGCATTTTTGGCATTCTGCATCAGCAGGCGCAGGCGCGGATTCATGGAAGGATCAGGGCCACTGGCTTTAACGGCGATGGTAATATCTTTCCCGATTTTTGTAAAGGTCTTGGCCATGCTGCCCCAGCGTTTCATTTTTTTGGCCTTGCGGTATTCAAATGCTCTTCCCATGTTTTTGCGTTTTTAAAATCCGGGCGCAAAAATAGTCCAATCCGGTTTACAGTGGAGCAGGGATTTGAGAAATTTTGATAATACAGATAACAGCCAGCAGGTTACATCAGCGAAGTTGGACCGGCAACCATAAATCCAAACCCTTCTTCCAGGATTTAAAATTAACGATTGGTTTACAGAATGCCTTCTTTTAAAATATCGTGCAGGTGGATAACCCCGAGGTATTCCTCCCCGTTAACCACGGGAAGCTGGGTGATGTTATTGGAACGCATAATGTCAAGGGCCTGGGCCACAAGCATGTCAGGCTGTACTGTTTTTGGGCCGGGTGTCATGATATCGGCAGCTTTCAGTGCGTCGATGGGTCTTTCTGATTGCATCATGCGCCGCAGATCACCGTCGGTAATAACGCCGACGAGTTTTCCATTTTCCATAACACCGGTAGCTCCCAGCCGTTTGGATGATATTTCGATAATGGCATCTCTGACGGAACTATTGTACTGAACCAGTGGTTTTTCATTTTGAACATACAGATCGGAAACCCTTAGGAATAATTTTTTGCCCAGCGCCCCTCCCGGGTGATATTGTGCAAAATCATCCGAAGAAAAACCACGCAATTCCAGCAATGCCACAGCCAGCGCATCGCCCATAACCAATTGCGCTGTTGTGCTTGATGTAGGGGCAAGATTATTGGGACAGGCTTCTTTGGGAACAGTAGTTTCGATGAGATAATCTGATTGGCGTGCCAGGTAAGAATCCCGTCGGCCAACAAAACCAATCAAAGCATTACCCATCATTTTCAGGTATGGAATCAAAACTTTAACTTCCGGTGTGTTTCCGCTTTTCGATAAACAAATGATGATATCATCTTTTTGAATGATGCCAAGATCGCCATGCACTGCATCAGCAGCATGCATAAAAATAGCAGGGGTACCGGTAGAATTGAGCGTTGCAACTATTTTTTCGGCAATTATTGCGCTCTTGCCAATTCCTGTAACTACCACACGGCCTTTGCCTTGATAAATTAACCCGATCGCATTCAGGAAATCCTCATTGATAAAATTGGCCAATCCCTTAATGGCATCAGCTTCCATGTTTATGGTATTGATGGCAATGTTTCTGATTTCCTCCCTGGATAAATGCATAATTATCTAAAAATCTGTTAAAAAGATTCAAAAAGTTTGTTACAAAAGTAGCAGTTTATCATGAAAATTCTTTAATTTTAGAGTTTAAAAGCAGTAATCAGTCTTTATACATAAATGGTGTTAATAAATGTAACGATTCACTGTAAATCCAAAATCAGATAATTTTATTAAATTTGTTTATTACTGACTGTACCCGATATCAAAAAAATATTGACAATAATTTATCGTTTGCGATCAACTTGTAAAACAAACCAGACTAAGTTTGAACGCTGATAATTGATGAGAAAAGCATTTTGCTATGTTTAAAAACGAAACAGAAACAATAGTAACAGAAACCCAAGACTACCACCTTCATAAAGTATTGAAGCGGGTTTTCGGTTTCAACAGTTTCAAGGGCAACCAGGAACCAATCATTGAAAATTTACTCAACGGAAAAAACACCTTCGTTATCATGCCTACCGGCGGTGGGAAATCTATGTGCTACCAATTGCCTGCAATTATTAAGGAAGGTACTGCAATTATTATTTCGCCCCTAATTGCCCTCATGAAAAACCAGGTGGATGCCCTTCGCAATTTTGGGTCCGAATCGGGAATTGCCCACTTTCTCAACAGTTCGCTTTCCAAGGCAGAGATAGTTCAGGTGAAAGAAGACCTGACTAACGAAGTAACAAAACTGCTCTATGTTGCGCCCGAATCACTTACCAAAGAAGAAAATGTTGAATTTTTCAGGGGTATAAACATTTCTTTTTACGCCATTGATGAGGCCCACTGTATCTCGGAATGGGGCCACGACTTCAGGCCTGAATACCGCAGATTACGGCCCATCATCAATAATATCGGACAGGATGTTCCGATTATAGCCCTTACCGCAACGGCAACGCCAAAAGTTCAGCACGACATTCTGAAAAACCTCGATATTCTCGAAGCAAAGGTTTATAAATCGTCTTTTGACAGGCCCAACCTCTATTACGAAGTTCGCCCGAAAACCAAAGATGTCAACAAAGACATCATAAAATACATCAAAAAAAACCTGGGCAAATCAGGCATCGTTTATTGCCTGAGCCGCAAAAAAGTTGAAGAACTTGCCGAGACACTTCAGGTAAACGGCATCAAGGCGTTGCCCTACCATGCCGGACTGGATGCGGTTACCCGGCGAACCAACCAGGATAAATTCCTTATGGAAGAAGTGGATGTAATTGTGGCTACCATCGCCTTT
>JAGYLT010000332.1 GCA_018400545.1 Bacteroidales bacterium | reverse complement strand
CGACAAGCAGAAAGAGTTTATCTCATTTGTTTTGAGCAAGTACATTGAAACAGGCGTTGACGAACTCGACCAGGAAAAGCTACCAATCCTGCTGACAAACAAGTATCAATCATTGGAAGATGCAAAAGAAATTTTGGGAGACGTGGCAAACATCAGCAGACTGTTTATAGAATTTCAGGAACACCTTTACAATCAGAAAGTGGCCTAAGGTCAAAAAACATGCAAAATAAAGCCAACTCTTTGCAGCCATACACATTGCCTGGATATTCCGGTGATACTGACCCCCCAAATCGGTCATATTGACCCCCCTGAGGTTTTGGGTTCAAAGAACGTGATGGACTGACAATATTACAGTATTTTTCTTAAACTTTCTCCTTTTAATTCTATGCGATGTGAAGTATGCACTAAGCGATCCAAAATGGCATCGGCGATGGTTTCCTCTCCAATCACATCAAACCAGCTTGATACGGGTAACTGACTTGCGATAATGGTTGAGGACTTTGCATGGCGATCTTCGATCATTTCCATCAGATCGAGTTGTTGCTGCTGCTCCAGGTGAGTGAGTCCAAAATCATCCAGAATGAGCAATGTTGTTTTTGATAAGCTATCAAAAAGTTTAAAAATGGTGCCTTCGGCTCTTGACATTTTTGTTTTCATCAACAACTTTTGGGTGTTGAAGTAAGCTACCTTGTAGCCCTGAGCGCAAGCCTGGTGGCCAAGTGCAGAAGCGATAAAACTTTTGCCGCATCCGGTGGCACCGGTAATGAGCACCGATTCGCCCCGGGAAAGATATTCGCCCGTAGCAAGGCGGGTAATCAGTGCTTTGTCGATACCTCGCGAGGCATCGTAACGGATTTCTTCGATGGAGGCCTGGTAACGGAACCGGGCAGTTCTTTGGAGCCGGTCGAAGCGTCGGTTTTCCCTGTCTTGTATCTCCGACTGTAAAAGAATTTCCAGGCCTTCTTCAAGGCTTAGTTCGCTGTGCCGACGGGTTTCCAGCATGGCCTTCCAGTTGCGGGTCATCCCGTGCAGGCGCAATTGGCTCAATTGTGTTTCGATTTGCATCATAGGTTTAATGTGTTAAATTTTGATTTGATTGTTCATAATATGCTTTGCCGCGAACATTTTTATGTTGTGGTAAGCTTTTCTTTTTTTTTATTTCCTGATAAGCAGTCATATTATTTTTAATGATGTTGGCTAAAAAATGATAGGAAAAATTCTGATACTCCCGGGCTAAAGCACAGGCTTTAGTAAAGGTGTCGTGATCGGTTTTTCGCTGTAAACCAAAGAAACCATCGCAGGTGCGGTAGAGTTGTTCGGGGTGGCGGTTCTGGTTGAAAACCTCCCGGATAAAAGCATGGAATGCCTCGCCTTTGGACTTTGCTTTTTCCAGATAATAGTCCGGGCTTCGGTCGAGATAATGCCGGTGGTGTGAGCATAAATGATCTTTTGTGGTAGTGTATCGACTGGAGCTGAAGTTGCGCTGATGTACCGCCACTTGTTGGCCTTCGACATAAATATGAACCATGCTGCGAGTGTAGATTACCTGTGCCTGCTTCCCAATATGGATATAGGGTACACTGTAATAACGCTTATCCTGGGTAAGATAGATGTGGTTGTTTTTTGCCACTTTCAACCGGCGATAATATTTTAGTTCAAAGTCTTGCGCAGGTAAGGGAGTCAGCAAGTGTTTTTCATTTGCCAAAAAACATTCCTCACGACTATAGGGCTTTTGCTGCATGCGGGTTTGGTTGTGAGCCTTGTTTTTTCCCTTTATACCCCGGTTAAGTGAATCCAGATCGAAAAACAATTCATTGCGCAATTTTGCAAAAATACGGGTGTAGATCAGTTTAACCTGGTTTTCCACCAGTGCTTTGTCCTTTGGTTTGTAGGCACGGGCAGGCACCACGGTGATGCCGTAATGGTTGGCAAAATCTTCCAGTGCCCGGTTTACATCCGGCTCATACCTGCTTGCCTTTATTACGGCTGATTTCAGGTTATCCGGAACCAGGAGTTGCGGCACCCCACCAAGATCGTTCAAGCAACATCGCAGCGCATAAAGGAAATCGACGAGTCCCTGGCTCCTGACAGCCATCACAAAACTATAATCGGAATAGGGCAGGCAGGCCACAAATATCTGGCACTGGACAAGCTCTCCGGTTTGACGATCGATGTATGGCATCGTTTTCCCTGCGAAATCAATGAAAAGCTTTTCACCAGGCTTGTGATGCAATACCATTGAGGGTTTGCGGGCAGTGATATGTTGCGATAAGTGATAGCAAAATTGTGTATGGCCATAACCAACAGGGTACTCCTGGCGGTATTCCTCCCACAGCAATTTCCGGGTTACCCCTGTACGCCCCAACTCTTTTAAATAATAATCCAGCTTTGGTTTCAACTCCTCAAACCGATTATCAGAATAGGCTGGATTGCCCGGGTGAAAACGGGTTTCCAATACCGGGTCATCTAATGATAAAAGTTCATCAACACTCAGCTTTAGAAGTGTCAGCTTTTCAAGATAGGCTTTCACCGTATTCTTGCTAACGCCCAGCATACGGGCTATTTCTTTTTTTCCTTTGCCCTGCTTGTGCAGTTGCAGTAATTGTTTTACCTGGCTCATACGTTTTGGTTTTCCTGCCATCGCATTTACATTTTAGTGATAAAAATATTTTTACCACTAATGAACCAAAACCTTTTGAATTATAGATTTTAAATGGGGGTCAACATGCTCCGATTTGTCGGATGTGTTTTCCAGGTCAGGAATCAATTATTGTTAAAATGCTTTTCACAGGGGGTCAACATGCTCCGCATTTTTTTGTTTTTCCCTTCAACAGAAGATCATTAATTTTAATAATTATTCCTGATTTATTCATTTTTCGGGGGTCAATATGCTCCGATTTTTTGCAACTCAACACAAAAGAGTTTCATGCAAAAAATCAAAAACAACTCCCGATCCTTCTTTCTAAGGGGGTCAATATCCGCCGGATTGTCATGCTTTTTCGCAAACATCAATCTCCAATTTTCGACAATTTTTATCCGGTATACTGGGGGTCAGCTTAGTCCGATATATCCAACATAAGGATCATAAACCCGGCCGTTCATATTGATCAGCCCAAAATTGTCAAGATGTTCATGCCCGGTGTATCCACGGTCGAAAAGATAATCTTCTGGAACATTCGAGAA
>JAGYLT010000331.1 GCA_018400545.1 Bacteroidales bacterium | reverse complement strand
TAAACTTCCTCCAAAGAAATTTTCCGTTCATGCTTTGCATACCACTTTTGGTAATGTGGTTTTTCTGGGTTATCCCCTCATCAATGCACTTTTCCCGGATACGCCGGCCTTGTTTTACGCTGCGGTGTATCACCTTGCACAAATGACCATCATCTGGACTTTTGGCATCTATTCCTTAGACAAAAGAAAATCCACCAGCAGGCTGACAAACCTTAAAAAATTGATCAATCCCAATACGATTGCTTTTGTAATGGGTTTTTTGATGATGATCACAGCTATTAAACTTCCGCCTGTATTTATGGATACTTTCGAAGGCATTGGCAGTAGCACTCTTTATTTGTCCATGATTTATATCGGGGTGCTGGTGGCGGATTTCAGGCCCGTGAAAAAAGACTTTGGTTTTGATGTGCTGGTTCTCAACTTAAACAAATTGTTAATTGCTCCGCTGTTGGTTTTTGGTATCCTGATTTTGATAATCAGATTTACGGGAATTGAACTGACCTTCGCCGCCTTTGGTGCACTTGTGATGCAATCGGCCATGCCCTGTATGGCAATCATGGTGATTCTATCCAGAAATTATGGTTCGGACGAAAATGCGGCCATGGTAAATGTGTTTTCTACAACCCTTGCAGGACTGCTGACCATGCCCTTCATGTTTTGGCTAATCACCTTGTGGTGGCCGGGCTGACAACTTGGGTAAGCCAAAACATGTTACATGCTTTAAATATAACTCCTTTTTTGGTTTTGGCTTGTCCAAGTTGGGGCTTTATTTAATTTTACGTTAATTGCCCGGGCAAATGGTGCTGTCCTTCCAAATTATGTACTTTTGACAAAAGAAGACATCGATAATTTCAATCCATTCACAGTCAAAGCAAAATAGATGGCTTACATCAAATTTGATAAAAAACAACTGGTCAACCTCGAGTATGCCCTAAACCGGGAAATGTTGCGTACAAACCGGGCTGGCGCATATGCCTGTACCACCATCGTGAATTGCAATACCCGCAAATACCACGGCCTGCTGATTGTGCCACAACCGCAATTTGGTAATGCGCCGCATGTGTTGCTCTCGGCATTGCACGAAACGATTGTTCAACACGATGCAGCGTTTAACCTTGGTATTCACAGGTATCCCGGTAATGTTTACCAGCCAAAAGGTCACAAATATGTTCGGGATTTTCAAATGGACCCGGCATCAAAAATCACCTATCGCGTTGGTGGGGTGGTGCTGCAGCGCGAAATGCTGTTTTCTTCACGCGAAGATCTGCTGCTCATGAAATACACCCTTGTGGAAGCGCATTCGCCTACCCGGATCAGGTTTAAGCCATTTCTTGCTTTCAGAAGCATTCATGCACTTTCGAAAGCCAATCAGGATGCTTTGTGGGACTATGAACCGGTAAAAAATGGGATTGCTGTTACTTTGTATGAGGGCTATTCACCCCTGGTTTTGCAGTTCAGCAAAATTCCGGATTATAGCCATCACCCCGACTGGTACTATAACATCGAATATGAGGAAGAAAAAATGCGGGGATACGATTTTCGGGAAGATTTATTTGTTCCGGGAATTTTTGAAATCCCCTTGAAAAAAGGGGAGAGCATTATGGTAGCAGCCGGAACGCAGGAAAGCAATCCATCCGGTTTAAAACAAAAGTTTTCCGCCGAACTTAAAAAGCGGACTTCCAGGAAATCATTCAAAAGCTGCCTGATCAATGCTTCGGAACAATTAATAGTTGAGGATCACCAAAAAACATCCGTCATTGCCGGATATCCCTGGTTTGGTCCCATTGGCCGGGATACATTTATGGCTTTGCCCGGGTTGTTGTTGACCAAAGGTGATTCGGATACCTTTCACAAAGTGGTTGAAGCCATGATTTCGAGGATGCAGGGACCTTTTTTTCCGGCGGCAGTATTAAACGAAAGGTTGGAGTTCAATTCGGTGGATACGCAGCTTTGGTTTTTCTGGGCATTGCAAAAATACAGCGAATACATCGGAGAAACCGAAAAAAACTGGAATCGCTACAGCGATACGATTAATAAAATTTTAGATGCTTACGCCGAAGGAACCTGGTTTAACATCAGGATGGAAAAGGATGGACTGCTCACGGCCGGAGAGCAGGGCTTTGCACTCACCTGGATGAATGCCACAATTAACGGCCGTCCGGTTACGCCCCGAATTGGGAATCCGGTTGAAGTGAATGCCCTGTGGTTTAACGCCATAAACTTCAGTCTGGAGATGGCCCGGGCAGCCGGTGATCAGGGTTTTGTAAACAAATGGGAACCTGTAATTGGAAGGCTTGCGGTATCATTCGTTAAACAGTTTTGGGATGATGGTCATGGGTATCTCGCCGACTGCATTGACGAAGGTATTCAGGACTGGTCGGTGCGGCCAAATATGGTTCTGGCGGTTAGCATGCCCTATTCTCCGCTGAATGATTTTCAGAAAAAGAAAGTCCTGGATGTAGTGGAACGCGAATTGCTCACGCCGAGAGGTTTACGGACGCTCTCGCCCAAAAACCTGAAATACAGGGGCGTGTATCGCGGAAATGTTCAACAACGCGATGAAGCTTATCACCAGGGATCGGTTGTGCCATGGCTGGTTGGACATTTTGCAGAGGCTTATCTGAATGTCTATGGCAAGGGTGGTATTCCGGGGGTTCAAAATCTTTACGATGCATTCGAGCCGGAAATGCAGGAATATGGCATCGGCACTATTTCGGAATTGTTTGACGGTGACCCGCCGCATAAAGCATCCGGGGCCCTTTCGATGGCTACGGCTGTGGCGGAGCTGCTCAGGATTAACTATATGTTGAAAAAAATGTATAAATCAACTACATGAAGGTACTGATGTTTGGATGGGAGTTTCCTCCCCACATAACAGGCGGACTCGGAACCGCATGTTTCGGGCTTACCCGCGGGCTGGCAAAACAGGATGTTGAAATCAACTTTGTGGTGCCAAAAGCTTATGGCGACGAAGACAGCTCGGCTGTGCGACTGGTCAATGCCAGTGATTTGGAAATCAGTGCCTCAGAAGATGACTTCAGGGATTTTTGGGAGAAGGTTACCTACATGGAAATTGGTTCTAATCTTGTACCTTACATTTCTCCTGAGGCATTTAAAAAGATAGCGGATGAAAAAGATTCCGGCCAAAATGATGATCTGAAAAGCAGGGTGCTAAAAACCAGATTTAATTTTTCGGG
>JAGYLT010000330.1 GCA_018400545.1 Bacteroidales bacterium | reverse complement strand
ATATCGATGGCCAACTCCTTGCCATCATCGGTTTGAACGGTAACAATGCCGTCTTTATTTTTGATGAAATGAACCTTAAGGATGGTTTTGTAAATCTCCGGAAACTCCTTTTTAAATTGCGGGTTGTATTTATCCAGCACGTCCCTGGCCGCTGATCCCGGAATGGAAACTCCGCTGCTTTGCACCAGGTTTACCACAGCAAACAGGCCTGCAATGGTTTTTTCGTAGTTATCCGACAAAAGCCTGTCGTTCTCTGCTTTTAAAGCTTCCACAGCATTGAAATCACCGAGTGCATCAAACGACATTTTATTTACGTTCATTCCGGTCGTCTTGTTAAATGCACCAGCAACAATGATTTCATCTTCGGCGCCAAAGGAGATACCATAATTATCAAAATCACCGGTTTCGAAAAAAAGCTCACTTTTGAGATGGTCGCCGCTATTGCTAAACCTGACCACAAAATTCAGGAAAGAATTGCCACCCTGATTTGCAGTATCAATATTTGCATTTTGCAGCCATTGCAACCGGCCATCAGGATGGAGCTTCGCCAGGAAAATATCAGCATCACCAGTGGTGGATTGTAACGATTTACCGGCCATTTTCATTTCTCCCTCGTAGGTTCCGGTAACATAAACATTTCCATCGTCATCAGTCGCCAGGTTATAAGCCATCGAAACGCCGTCACCTGAGCCATTGGCAAACCAAACCGGTTGTTTTGCGTCATCAACCATCATGGTAAACATCGACGGCGTTTCTTTCCCGGCGATATCCAGGCTGCCATAATTAAAGGACTCCGTGAAGTAGCCGGTCAGTATTTTTGAGCCATCGCTGTTCAGGATCAGATCGCGACCATTGTCAGCTCGATAGCCACCTGAAGCCATGATTTCATCCCACAGGTAATCGCGCTGGCGGCCTTCGAAAAACCGGTTTTCGAGCACAATAATTTTGGCTTCCTGATTTTTGTATTCGGGCATGGTTAAACCGGCAGGTGCACCAATATAGGTAGGATCGCTCACCACAAACTTCTTCCCTTCAAATTCAAAATAGTCGCCTGCCACATCCTCGTTAAAACAGATGGCCGTTGCCATATGGCCCGGGTAATTCAGCCCGATCACCTCCAGCCCAAGCAGGTTTTGTACCAGGTACGCAAAAAGCACCGAGCGGTCCTCGCAATCGCAATACGGATAGTAAAATGCCTCCTCAGCAAAAAAGAACTTTTCGTATCCAAACTGCTGCTGATCGGTCTGGTAGGCAAAACCGGTCTGCACAAAATGGAGCAACATGTTCACGGCCTCCAGTTCTCCCATGCCGTCAATCAGGGGCAGAAATGATCGGGTCATGGCATTTTTGGCTTCCGGCGAAACCATCGCATCAAAATAAACTTTGATATCAGCCAGGGGATAATCTTTGTAAAAATCGATGAGGTTGCGGTTGTATTCTACCGGCACTTCGGTTTCCTCGCCATTCAGGTTAAACGTGATCAGTTTTGCAACTGATTCATCGCCAAGCGACAAGGTTTTATAGAGGTTCAGATCGAACAATTTTTGGGCATCGGGAAAATCGCGTTCATAGGTATAAATATTTGTCAAATCGCCATCCATCAGGTAATATCTGATTCCATTCATGGTAAAATATTTCACATCATACACCTGATTTCGGATGGGTATCAACAAATAAACTTCATTGTCAAAATAAGCTACCTTAACCTTGTATCCTGACCTGATGAGGAAAAACCAGGTAAACAGCTTTTGGGTGTTTTCATCCGGGCCAACTATTGAAGCAGATGCATCGCTGAGCAAGCGATAATATCCCCAGTCGTTCAGATTGAGCACATCCGCATAATCGTAAAACTGGCCCAACAAATCGTTGTAGTTGGTATTGCTCAACTGGCTGAACACCTCGCTGATGGCTCCCTCATCCGGGGCTCCGGATAACCGGACCCTGGCCATATTTTCATCATAATCAAAACTTACGGGATAACCATAAAATTCGAAATCCTCGTCGAAAATGGGAAAATCATCAGGCTCAGGTTTGGTGATGCGTGGCAAAACCGGCTCCGGCTCAAATTGCGGTGGTTCCGGTGCAGGTGGTGCAATGGCCGGAATTGGGTTCATGGGCAGCGGACGTTCCGGTTCTTCAAAAACCGGGGCTTCTTCAGGCTTGGGATCATCAGGTGGCTCCACACCCTGGAACATCTGAAACTCCTGCCATCGCTGTTTGAGGTATTCCGTGTACTGCTTATCCTGCTCCTCCACATATTTCGTGAATTCGTCGGCAAGCTGCTGCAATTGTTTTTCGCGTTCATCTTTATAATTCTGCAGTTCCTGCTGACGCTTTTTCTTATAATCTTCAAATGTCTGTGCCTGAGTTGCGGAAACGGAAAACGCAGCAATCATCAGGAACAGAAACCCTTTTTTTATATTTGCTTTCATAACCTTGTGTTTTTTTTAAGTTTTACAGAAAACTGAGATTGGTTGATCCCATCCCAAATTCAACCATCAAATGATATGTTGCACTAATTTTTGTCGAGCATAACACTTAACATGTTATCATGAATTTGCATACCTGAAACCCTGAATGAAACTGTTTCGGTAAAAACCACACGGGTCAGGTCCTGGAATTGCTCATCGTATTTTTCATCCAGAAATTTTACCCTGGAATTAAACACCTCCATTTGTTCCATATTCACGGCCATGGCATTAATATAAGCATACCACAATCCGTACTTCATTTCGAACTGAAATTCCCCGTCGCCAACCTGCTCTTCAAGTGCCACCACCTGTGGCATATATCTGTATTTGGCCCGCAACAGCTTGAGCTGCCGGCCATTCCAGGATGACTGAATCTCAAAACTTTTGCTGTTCTCCTTTAGCATCCAGGAGGCATGCAGGCGATCACCGTCCTGCGTAGTGGCCTCAACATCGAATAGCAGCCTGTTCATCAACTGTCCGGATGTTTCCGACTGAAAAAGTTCGATGTTTGCGTCGATCGCCAAAGCATTATCATGATCATCAATTATTTTTATGAGCACCAGCATCTCGGCATTGCCCGTATATTGCTGATTAATAATTTCATAACCCAGCTTTTCGGTGGCAGCATACCGCGTAAATGAATTGAATTTCCCCAGCGTTTTCCGCCCGGATTGTTCGATATAATAATTATCGCTAACATTTTGGATGTGCGACTTTCGCGCAAACGCCCCAAG
>JAGYLT010000033.1 GCA_018400545.1 Bacteroidales bacterium | reverse complement strand
TGAATAGCAATGACCGGACATTAGTAAGTGGATTGACTACAATAAAAGATTCGACCAGATAAAAAAAATTCCCGGAGTGACATGATCTGACACATTGATGCATTTTCTTTGCCGCGAATACCTGGCAAGCCGGTCAGAAAAGAAGCAAGGTGATGGGTTGGTGAGGCGAAAGGCTGCCGGATTCATTTTGAAGCAAAAAGTACGATTTACCCAAATTTAATATTCATTTAAAATTTTACGAACATGAAAAAATTCACTTTGCTTTCAATTTTGGCAGCGATCATTTTGCAAGGCTGCATGACAGTGCAATTCACCAACCGTGAATCGGAATTTCGGCTTACCGGTTTCGATTTTCGCGAATACACTTCCAGGGGTTTTCTTTTTATGACGGATGTGTATTACGGCGAATACGAAGTGCTTGGTATTATTACTGTGGAGATGCACCCAAAAGTGGTTTATAAGAAAGGAAAGATCGGGCAGGGGATTGATTACGATGTTTACTACATTTATTATGACGGTGTGCAATCGCAGCTTGTGCAGCACATGAACATTGAAAAACTGATTGAGGAGGTGTACAATGTTGCTGTGGAATGGGGTGGCGATGGTTTCACCCATTTCGAAGCACAGCAAAAAATTGCTTACACCGATACCAACAACCCGAACACAGCCTATAATTATCTGGCGGTGTCAGGCGTGGTGATCAAAAGGAAATAGCATGCTATTGTTTAGCTTTACCCTTTCCCCCCCAACCGGTTTCAAACCCAAAACAGGAAAGCCGGCGCCGTTTTATCGTGCGCCGGCTGCTGAAACCGGCGACCTGAAAACCGGATCTTACAGGTTGAATTGCTATCAAGATTGATCAGAAAAATCAAAAGTAGTGGCAATCAGTCGAAATAGTTATTTTTGTCAGGTGTATGCAACTATTTTCTTTACTTGACAGTGCAAGGTATTCCCCAAAAAGACATCCAACACTAACTAAGATGCCAATGACCCTACAACCCGGACAAATCGTTAAAAATCTGATTCCAGCCGAACCTGTATGCATCAATCAGGTGCAACAACTTGGTAGTATGGTTTCGGTGAAGTTCACCGGCGTAAACTCCAACCGTACAAGCACCAAGGTGATCGGACAGGCAGATTTTGATCAGCTGGAGGTTTTGAGTGAAGAAGGAATGTTCAATTTCAGCGGCGACCCTATTCGCTTTGCCTTGTTCGCCGAAGCTGAGCGCATCAACTCAGCCTATCAGTTCGATCCTTTGTTTGCTGTCAATTGCAGCCTTGTTGACCCTTTGCCGCACCAGGTGGAGGCTGTGTATAAATTCCTGCTACCGTTGCCCAAGATCAGGTTCTTACTTGCCGATGACACAGGCGCCGGAAAAACCATTATGACAGGGCTGCTGATTAAGGAGTTGATGCTGCGCGGGCTTGTTGAACGCATCCTGATCGTAACGCCTGGCGGATTAACAAAACAATGGCAGGAAGATGAGATGGCAATTAAATTCAACATTCCCTTCACGCTGGTCAACCGCAGTCATTTTTCATCCGACCCCAATGTATTCCACACAGCAAGCCGGATTGTAACTTCAATTGATTTCCTGTGCAGAGAAGATGTCCTTAATGTGGCCGGCAACTCACACTGGGATTTGATTGTGTTTGATGAGTGTCATAAACTCTCCGCTTACGACTACGGAATGCGCCAATACCTCTCCCAGCGCTATAAGGCGGCGCAAATTCTGGCGCAACAATGCGAACACTTGCTATTGCTGACTGCCACCCCTCATCGAGGACGAACAGATACCTTTAAACGATTGCTGCAACTTTTGGACGAAGACATCTTTGCCACCAACGAAATCGCATCGGCTCGTGTAAAAGACCTCGAATCCAATGGGCTGAATAAGTTTTTCATCCGCCGGCTTAAAGAAGATATGAAAGACTGGAATGGGAAACCCCTGTTTAAAAACCGTCACACAAAAACCATTGCTTACGAGCTTACCCCGGAGGAAAAGGAACTGTATGATGCGGTAACAAAATACCTGACCAAACGGAAAGAGGAAGCCAATGCAACAAGAAACATCCACGTGTCACTTGCATTAACGGTGATGCAGCGCCGCCTGGCAAGTTCGATTTATGCCATCAAAAACACCCTCGAAAAGCGCTGGAAAGCACTGCAAAGCATTGTGGAGGAGATACACAACAACCCCAATCTTTGGAGCCAGCGGCATAAACTCGAAGGTTATGATGTGGAAAATATCGAAGATTTTGAAGAGTTGGAGGATGACGAACGCGATGCTTTTGAAAGTATCCTGTCTGACCCCAGGAAATTTAAACTGTTTACCACAGCAAGCAGCATTCAGGAAATTCAGCAGGAGGCTGCTGAAGTCAAACGATTGTATGAGATGGCGCAATCGCTGTATAACCGGCGTCAGGAAGAAAAAAAGTACCAGGAGCTCGTTGCACTGCTTAAATCCAACGGTGTACTTGAAAAAGGTGAAAAACTGGTTCTTTTTACAGAACACAAGGATACGCTGACCTACCTCGAAGAGCGGCTCACCAGAAGCGGCGGGTATAACGTAGCTACTATCCACGGCGGCAAGTCTGTTGATGAACGCCGTCAGGCGCAGTGGCAATTCGCTGGTCCCGACACACAAATCCTGATTGGTACCGATGCCGCGGGTGAAGGCATTAATTTGCAGTTCTGCCGTTTGCTCATAAATTGGGATATTCCCTGGAATCCCAACCGGCTTGAGCAACGTATGGGGCGCATACACCGCTACGGCCAAAAGCAGGATGTACTCGTTTTTAATATGGTGGCAAGCAATACCAAAGAGGGCAAAGTACTTGAACGCCTGCTGAACAAGCTCGATGTCATACGCGAAGGCATGGGAGACGACCGTGTGTATGATGTGATTCAGGATGTGCTCGAAAATATCAACCTCGAAGCAATCATAAAGTCAGTTCTCAATGGAGAAGAAACTGCCCTTGATGCTTTCCTGGCTCAGGACAATGAACAACTAAAAATTAGGTTTCGGGAAAAGATCAAAGAACAGAAGGATAAACTTGCCCACAGCGCGATAGATTTTAAGGACGCAAGGTTGCTCAAAGAAAACTCCGACGAAAAACGCTTGCAGCCTATTTACATCAGGCTCTTTTTTGAAAAAGCATTCAGTTATCTTGGAGGTAAATTTACCGAAGTGCGCGATGCCATTTACCGGATAGATAAGTTACCCGAAGAGGTGGCGGCTACCCTAAAGAATGATTACAACATCTATACGGACGCCATCCGTCATATTCAGTTTTGTTTTGATAAGCAGGTGTTTCTCGATTACCAGATCGTGGGCGACCTGGGAACGGTGCATTACATCAATCCCGGTAATCCGCTTTTCGACAGTTTGATCAAGGTAGCCCGAAACAAATTCAGGGAAGACATGCTAAAAGGAACCATTCTGGTTTCGCCGGATGATAAAGAGGATTACTTCGCTTTTTTTGTAAAATCACAAATCACGGATAACCGTCCCAGCAAAAAGGATGACAGCATCGCCGACGAACGCCTGCTGATGGTGTTTAAAAAACATGACGGAACATTTAACCGCACTTCACCGGCTAAGTTTATTGATCTGCACCCGCCGGCATCCTTTGCCAAGCCGATCCAACCGCCGCCGGTAATCAGCAACGACGAGGTGGTGCAATGGTGTTTTACCGAGGTCACCGAAAAGCAATTTGCCGATACCATAAATCATGTGCAGAAAGATGTGGCCGACCGGAAGCAATACCTCGAATCTGCTTTCACTCAGGTAATCATGGATTTACAGATCGAAATACAGGAGTTGCAATCCAAAGTGTTGTTTGGCGAGACTAAGGTTCAGGAAAAAATCATCAGTAAACAGCAGCGCATCAAAGAGCTTATTCAAAAAAAGGCAGAACGGCTCGAAAAGTTGGAGTTGATGGCACAATTGAGCCCCAAAGCACCCGAAGTAATTGGCTGTGCTTATGTGCTGCCCCTTACGCAGGTTGAGTACCTGGGGCATTATGGGATGAGCCGCGACGACGAAGCCGAGGCCATTGCCATGCAAACAGCCATGGAGTTTGAAACCGCTGCAGGATGGAATCCCGAAGATGTGAGCACCAATAATGAAGGTTACGACATACGCAGTATCAGCATGGAAGGCATGAAACGATACATTGAGGTAAAAGGACGCAGCAGCGCCGATGGCAGTGTGATGCTCAGCGAAAACGAAATGAACCGCCTGGCGCAGTTGGGCGATAGCGCATGGCTGTATATCATTATCAACTGCAAATCGAAACCGGAACTCAATCGCATCCAAAATCCGGCAAAAACATTAAAGTTTCAGCAAAAAACAAAAGGAATTCAGTTTTTTCTGCCTATGGAGGAATGGAAGAATAAAATAAACAACGTGCAATAAACCCCGAATTCAGGGGATTATCGAAGGTCATTTATTTTGAAAACTGCATACTTTAGAAGTAATTAGCTTCGCTGCCGTTAGCCTCGAAGTAAAATGACATGGGAATGGCTTTTCTGTTTTAGAAGGAGACCCCCGCCCGAACGATGTTCAGTCGTTCGGGCAGGTCTCCCTGCGATGTTTCGCTCTGCTCAATACTCCGGTCGAGGTGACACCGGCTAAAAAGGAAAGGGAAATGGCGGCAAAGCGCCGCCATTTTTACCCCCTAAACACGCGCAACGCCTGTCATTTCGAACGACCGAAGGGAGTGAGAAATCTCCTCTACATACAGATAATCAGCAATTTACAATAAGATGACATTAGTAACGACCGAAGGGAGTGAGAAATCTCCTTAATGCAGAAGGAGACCTCTCCCTGCGATGTTCCGCTACGCTCCACATCTCCGGTCGAGGTGACACCAGCTAAGAGGGAAAGGTAAAATGGCGGCGCAAAGCGCCGCCATTTTTACCCCCTAAAACACGCGCAACGCCTGTCATATCGAACGACCGAAGGAGTGAGATATCCCCTTCATACAGATAATCAGCAATTTGCTACAATCTGTCATTAGTAACGACCTAAAGGAGTGAGATTCCCTTCCAGCGCAGATAATCAGCAATTTGTTGGGCAGTTGTCATTAGTAACGACCGAAGGGAGTGAGAAATCCCCTCTTTAAACAGAGATAATCAGTCACTTGCAAAAAGATGTCATTGGTACGACCGAAGGGAGTGAGATATCTCCTCAAACAGATAATCAGTCACTTGCAAAAAGATGTCATTGGTATGACCGGAGCGAAGGAATGAGACCTGGCCTCGCCGGCAGTGCGGGAATCTCCTTTATTATGACCTTGATAATCTGTGTTTTGTAAAAAGACTTTTCTTATCCTAATTTAAATTTAACTTTGCAGCACGTCTCTTCAGGTGAGGGACACACAAAATGCAGCACGCACCAAATGCTTGATGGCATATGATGCTTTCATCAAATCAAAAACACTCATTGACAATATCTAAAATGCTCCAACCCAAAAAGCTCATCGAGGTGGCCATGCCCATCAAAGAAGTATCAGCTGAAAAGCGTGCGCGACAAATCCATCCGCCACGGGCACATCTCCACGCTGCACCTGTGGTGGGCGCGCAGGGCCATTGCCGTCTGCCTGTCGCGCCGTGGTGTTTGCAAGCCTTGTCCCCGACCCGCTCGACGAAAACTCGCCCGGAAAGCTTTCCCCGCGATGCAACGCAACAACTCATCGGCAAGGCCTTTGCCCTGAAAAAGTGGCGAAAGTAGTAACGACTGGTACAAACCTTACGACGACATTCCCTACACCGCCGCCGTTGACAAGATGGACGACAACCTGCGAAACCGCCCGCTGATGTTCATCGGAAAATTCTCGAACAAATTCATCCAAAACCCTAAACCGAAAGTACTCTGCCAAAGACCAGCTGTCGAGTGCCAGCCTCATCAAGTGACAACAAAACAATGAGCAGATTATTGGTATGGCGCGAAACTGATCTGGGTTGCCCACAACAGCGCCAAAGACCCATCGAAGGGAGCAGGCGAACTACTGGCTGATTTCGACACATTACCTCGCCACATCAGGGAGGCCGAAGACTGCGCTTTACGCCATCTCGACCGGCATATTGCCACCGCCGAAGTGCAACAAAAGGAGGCTGCCCTGCACCGCCATCGAAGCCTCTCGACCACATGCCCCGCGTATTCGATCCCTTTGCCGGCGGAGGCGCCATACTCCTCGAAGCCGCACGGTTAGGCTGCCGCAGCTTTGGCAACGACATCAACCCCGTGGCGCATATCATTCAAAAGGGCAGCGTGGAGTTTCCGCAAAAATATGGCAAACCCATCGTTTATTCGCGCAGGGAGTTCCTGAAACGCTACGGGCAGGAACACCTGAATGCCTGGTGTGCCGAAAAACGGCAAGCACCCGGGCAACGAAAACCTCCGCATCGAAATATCCAACCGCCTGGCGTTTGATGTGGAGTTTTACGCCAAAAGCTGCTGGCCGAAACCGAAAAAAAGAGATCGGACATTATTATCCCGCCGACGAAAACGGAAACAAACCCATTGCTTACTACTGGGCAAGGGTGGGCACATGCACAATCCGGCATAGCAAGGCCGAAGTACCGCTGCTTAAAGGCTTTTACCTGGCCAATACATCCCGGAAACAGGTGCATTTAAAAACCCGTGATTGTTGGAAATAAGATTGATTTTGAAATCAGAAAAGGGAAAATTGATGAGGAAGGGTGAACGAAAGAGCCAATTTAAGATGCCCAATCTGTGGAAGTTTTACTGACACAAAAATTGAAAGAGCAATTTGCTAACTACACCACCAGTGAAAGATTATTAGCTGTAATTGTTGATGGAGAAAAGGGTAAAAAGATTATAGACTGCCGCATAGAAGGGAAATCGAGGTTTTGAATGAAATACTCCGAAACTCCAAAACCCACCGAAATGATGCCGCAGAATGATTCTATGAACTTAAGATTCCATTTGGGGTTTTAAAGGTTTTGGTGATATGTTCTCCCCCCGCCAGCTCCTTGCCATGCAAACCCTGGTAGCCAAAAACAATGAGATCAAGGAATTGCTTAATGTTCAGTGTTGAGTATGGAAAAAGCACTTGCAACGTATTTGTCATTTATTAATAAGTCTGCTGATTATAATTCATCATTTTGTACTTGGCATCCTGAGGGAAGTTATAGGCCATGTGTTTACAAAGCAAGCCATTCCAATGTGGTCTTTGGACTTTCCGGAAGTTTATCCAAACACGAAAAGTAGTGGAGGAATCCATAATATGATTGATTGATAATAAGATATATAAAACTGGAAGTTAATGAGTTTCAACTGTGCTTAAACTCACCCAGCTGGAGATAAATCACAATTTCCTAATAAGTTTATTGATGCAGTTGTTACCGATCCGCCCTATTACGATGCTATTGCTTATGCAGACCTCTCAGACTTCTTTTATGTTTGGCTTAAACGCACATTGGCTGATGTTTATCCTTTAAACTTTGCCACACCTCAAACTCCTAAATCGGATGAGGTACGGCTTTAAAGCATCATCATGAAAAATTAGGGCCTGATAAAAGCAAAAGCCCATTTTGAAAATAAACTCACCCAGATTTGATGCCCTCGAACAGCAAACATCAGATATTGTCAGCATCATGTTTGCCCATCAAAGTACGGAGGCATGGACAACCCTATGCAACTCAATACTTGCGCGATTTAGTTTGTTTACAGGAAGGGCCGATTGATACCGAAATGGCCAATCGCAGCCTGGGTTTAGCCGGCTCGGTTTTGCTCTTCTGTAACAGTTTCGGCGAGACTTACCGAAAGCAGAGGTTTTGGTGATTTTAAACAGTAAAAAGGAAATCGAACTCACTGTTGGCAAAGAGGTAGAAGAACTCTACCGGCTTGGTTTTCGTGGCGCTGACCTGTTAACCGCCTGCTTTGGCCAGGCCGTGAGTGTTTTTGGTCGGTACGAGAAAGTGAAAGCCGACGGCACTTTAGCTACTGTAGCCGAACTTCTCGGAAATGGCGCGCGAGGCTGCTTTCAACGCGCTGCTCAAAGGTTTCGATGGCGACGATTTTACAAAATTCTACATCGGCTGGCTCCAGCTCTATGGCTTCACCGAAAGCGAGTTCGACGATGCTGCCAAATTCAGCCGTGTGGGACTCAGCATCAACGTAAACGAACTGTTCACCGAACACATTCTTATCAAAAACGGCAACAAGCAAACCCTCGGCTCATAAAGAACGGCTGGATGCCGATAAAACCCGGGACAAAGGAGCCACAACCACCTGATTTGATACCGTGCATCGCGCTATGTCGCTGTAATGAGGAACCAACCGCACCGAACTGCTGCAATACATCAACAGGGTGGCAGCAAGCAACGACAGTAGTTTCTGGCGCGTCATCACCCCTGTGCGAAGTGCTGTCTGGGCCGGAGTACCCGATCACAAACAGGCTCTGGGGTTGCTGGCCATCAAAGAAAGTCTGATCCGCGAAAGCAAACACATCGCACAATCTGCAACCGAACAAACAAACTGAATTATAGCATCATGGCAATACAAAACCCAACAAGACAACCTTTTCAAAGCCTTTGAATTTCATCGAGGCATTCCTGTCCTTACGCCGTATCAGTGCTTTATAATGAAGCTGGCGAAAGATGGCCGGCCTGGTTTGTGGAAGCGCTTATGCCTTATCAGAAGGATAACTGAACAACGGCCTCAAATCAGGCCCACACCAGAAGCATGATTGATTACCCTTACCTGAAATCGTTCGCTTTGAAATACAAAGACCTTTGCGAAAAGATTTTGGTAAAAGCGCCGGTAAACTGCCCACGCACCTCGAAACCATTTACGAAGTACGCAACAAGCTGGCGCACTTTCAGGAGATCAGCGAAGATGAGCACACGGAGGCTTTTATTCAGATGAAAAACATCGCCCGTGCTTTGCAAATGGACGAGCTGGAAAATGAACTGATCCGGCTTCGGGAAAATAAAGCCTTAAAGCCTGTCACTAAATCTGAGCACAAAGATTTTCCCGCAACATCTGACGCTCAACCCTGGTTTAGGGTGGTAAGTCCGCATCTTGATATCCGCCAGGGCAGGCTCGACGAATCCATTTTTGCAGCCAACCTTGCCGAAGTAGCAATGGGCAACGGCAGGGAAATCTACAACAATCCGGTGGTATTCTTTTCAAAGACTTATCTGACTGCCGGTTTAAAAAATGTAGCCCGTACCGTCATCAACGGGCTCAACGGCGCCGAATCTGCCGAAAACAGGGTGATTTCGCTGCAAACAGGATTTGGCGGCGGCAAAACCCACACCCTGATTTCGCTTTATCACCTTAGCCGTTGGGGGAAAAAAGCCACACAGTCGGCGTATGCCGAATCGTTGCTCGCCGAAACCGGTCCCATGAATTTCGAATCGGCCAATATTGCCGTTTTCACCAACACCACCAACGATCCGGCGCAGGGGCGAACGGTTAACGGAACAACGATACGCACCATCTGGGGCGAAATTGCCTGGCAGTTGGGCGGCGAAAAGGCCTATGACATCATTCGTAAAAATGACGAGGATCGCACAGCGCCCAAAGGACTTTTTAAAAAAATCCTTGAACAATGCAAACCTGCGCTCATTCTTATTGATGAGCTGGCCGACTATTGTGTCAGCGCCTCCTCGCAATTGGTTGGCGCATCCAATTTGTCCGACCAAACCATCAGTTTCATGCAGGAGCTCACCGAGGCTGTGGCGGCAGCAAACAATTGCGTTTGTGTAGTTACCCTTCCTGCCAGCCCGCAAGAGGTGGGGAATACCTCTCAGGCACATACCATCCTGAACAGCCTTCAGAAAAGGGTAAGTCGCGTAGGCGCCGATACGCAGCCGGTGGCCGATGATGAAATTTATGAGGTAATACGCCGAAGACTGTTCGAGGAGCTGGGAGATCCTGATGTGATCGAAGCGGCCATTAATAAATACGCTGAGCTATACAAAGAATTCAAAGGGGAATTGCCTCCCAATGCGTCAAGGTTGGAGTACAAAGAAAGCCTGCGCAAATCCTACCCCTTTCACCCCGAACTGATTGACGTGTTCAGGGTGCGATGGGCAAGCCACCACGATTTTCAGCGCACCAGAGGCGTCCTGCGACTGCTGGCTACCATCGTGAGCGACCTTTGGAAAAGGCAACAGAATCTTGCAGGCGAAAACCTGCTCATACATGCCGGCATGATCAATTTCGTAAACCTCGATGCTTTGTCGGCTCAACTCAAAAAACTCTATGGCAACGGCTACGACTCCGTTATCAGCGCAGATGTAGCCGGGTCTGCATCCAACGCATTCAAGATTGACGGCAACAAAACTGAATACGGCCAGTTTGGATTAACCCAGTCCATTGCAGCGGTTATCCTGATGAACTCTTTTGGAAGTGAGGGCATCAACAAGGGTGTTTCGGTTGCCGACCTGAAGCTAAACCTGCTTTCGCCGTCAGGCTACAACCACAACAGCATCAACGGCGCTCTCGACGAGCTTGAAGCCAATGCCTACTATCTCTATAACACGCAGTCGGGATCGTCAGCCAAACGCTACTGGTTTCACACCAAACCAAACATCAACATCCTGATTAATCAGGCCAAAGGCGATGTAAAACAGCACGACATTACCGCCGAAATCCTGAGGCGTGCAAGCCTTAAAACCAACTATGTAAGTCAGTTTAATGTGCTGGTAAATCCGGGAGAGGATATTCCGGAACAGAAACGTCCAACGCTCATCATCCTTAGTCCCGAGTATCTGGCCAATCCCGATGGCGTTAATGGCAGAACATTGCCTGTAATCACGCGCATTGCCACCAAAAAAGGAAACAGCGAACGAATCTATCGCAACACCATCCTGTTCCTGCTCTGCTCCGAGTTGGGTATCGGCAGGCTGCAATCCGACCTGCGCGAATACCTGGCGTGCACCAAAATAAATCAGGATTACCAGGGTCAGCTTGAACCGGAGCAGCGCCAGGAGTTGAAGCGCCGCATTGACGAGGCCGATCGTCAATCAGGTAAATCATTGGTTAAAGCCTATTCAATTCTGGTGAAGTATGCTGTAAAATCAGGTCCTGAAAAACTTGTTATTAAGCAGTTCTCCGACAACCTCGAAAACCAGATCAGCCAAAACCTGATTCCGCTGCTTAAAGAAGAAGAGTGGCTACTGGTGGATGGAATTGGTCTTAACACCCTGCGTACGCAAAATCTGCTGCCCACTCCGGAGCAATCCATCCGGGTAAAAGACATTTACGAAGCCTTCCTGCGATTCGACGACAAGCCGATGGTTTCCGGCACATCTGCGCTCACACAGAGTTTGCTGCGTTATTGCACCGATGGGAAATTTTGTATTGCCTCAGGCGATGGATCAAATTTTACCCGCTTTTACTGTAAGGAGTCGGTTCCCTTCTTCGATGTAACCGACGAAAGCTACTGGCTGGTTGACCTGAGCCTTAAACCTCAATCGCAACCTGACGATCCAAAACCTATTCCGCCGGGGACGATTATTCCTGATCCCGATGGCGTAAACGAACCGGAACCCTTACCAGGTGAATCACCACCAACCTCGGATGAGGATGCGCGTAAGTTCAATTCCATCACCATTTCAGGTAAAGTTCCACTGGACAACTACACAGAGTTGTTCAATTACTTCATTGTACCTTTTGCAATGCATGGCAATAAAATTGAGATCGAAGTAAAGTTCAAGATCAAAGCCACCGCCGGCAGCCCCCTCGATGAATCAAAACAACAATACAAATCAGCCAAAGAAGCTGCAAGGCAGCTCGGGCTGGAGTTTGGGGAGGAGTAGTAGGAAAGGGTGATGGCGTGGGTGGAATGATCAGATAAAAATCATAATCAAAAGTCACTTATTTTAGATCAAATGAAAGACATCCATCAAAAAGCCTTTGATGAGGCCACAGGAGTTAAGCTGGAACTTTTCAAACTTTATCTGCGTCAGTGGTTGCCTGTGTTTATCAAGCAGAAGGCAAGTACTATTGAGATTTACGATTTCTTTTCAGGTCCAGGCGCTGATATTGAAGGTAAGGAAGGAAGTCCTCTGATCATTTTGGATGAATTGAAAGCACATTGTAAAGAATTAATTGAGCAAAACATACAGATAAAACTAATTTTCAACGATAGCAACTCTTCTAAGATCAAGCAGCTTGAGCAAAATATCAAATCCAGGCTAAGCTTATGTGCTATCAATAATCATACGGGTATTTGTAATCCTGATAATCCACTGTCGGTGTGCCCTTTTAAAACCGAAATTCGCACTGAAGATTTTAGTACGCTTTTTCAAAGCATTTATCCGAAACTTCACAGCGCTGTTAAAATACCCCGGCTGATGTTTATTGACCAATATGGCATGAAACAAATTTCGAATGATGTTTTTCTGCAACTTGTTCGGTTAACGAAAACCGATGTTATTTTCTTCGTTTCTTCGATGCACATAAGGAGGTTCAGAGATCAACCGGAGTTTAAAAAATACTTGAGTTCCGAAAAAATTGATTTTGAAGGAAGCACTCCCTACCAAACACACAGGATTGTTTATGAGTACTATAAATCAATGATTGGTCTTGAAAAAAAATATTACCTGGGCCAGTTTGCTATTAGAAACAACGCAAACATTTACGGGGTAATTTTTGGATCAGGTCACCCGCTTGGATTGAGGAAATTTCTCGATGTGTCCTGGAAAATAGATCCACATACCGGAGATGCAAATTTTGATATTGATAGCGACCCTATAAGACTTGGCCAGCCGAGTTTTGATTTTGATGGTGATGGAAGCAGCAACAAAGTCAAGAAATTGGTTGCATACGAAAGAGACCTGTTGGAGTTTTTATCACAGGGCAGATCAAATAAGGAAGTGTACCTTTTTTCAATAGAAAATGGAATCAGCATTACCAGAACCAATAAAATTCTGAAAGATATGGAGAATGAAGGAAAACTGAGATTTACAGGGGATGACCGGCGCAAAGGCGCTTTTTATCTCGATTATGACCATGATAAACGGATTAAAATTTACTCAAAATGAAAAATTCAAGAATCGAATGGACAGAGACCACCTGGAAC
>JAGYLT010000329.1 GCA_018400545.1 Bacteroidales bacterium | reverse complement strand
TTAAATAAAAAAAATCAGGCCCCGGCGCAATGCCAGAACCTGATTTAAATTTCATTTTGGTCAGGAAATCCTATCCGGATTTATTCCTGGACAGTCCCGCTTTTAATTTTATCTTCCATGGCCAGGCCTTCGCGTACCTGGATATTGATCCCATCCGACAGCCCGGTTTTGATATAGCGCTTTTCGAAAACCTGCGGCTCGGTTTCAATTTCCACATACACCGAGTCGCCCTCAAACTGGATCAGACTTTCCTGGATCGCCATCACCGAATCTACGCGCTCCAGCACAATATCGGCATTGGCACTGTATCCGGCCCGAACAAACTGGTTATCTTTCAATTTTACGGCAGCCTTAATCTCAAACTGGATAGCGCCATTTTCCTCCACTCCCTTTGGGGCTATGTGCTCCAGGATGGCCTTAAAGCGATCTTCTTCAATGGCTCCGATAGTCAGGATCAAATCCATGCCTTCCTGGATTTTGCCCACTTCGGTTTCGTCAACTTTACCCTCAAAAACCATCTCGCCCATATCGGCGACGTTGGCAATGGTTGTTCCCTCGTTAAAGGTATTTGACTCAATCACCGAGTTTCCTTCTTCAACGGGCACATCCAGCACCATGCCATCAATCGTAGAACGGATAAGGGTATTGGTGGTTTCTCCGGTTTTTTTGGTTTGTCCTTCCTTGATGAGTTGCAGGTTATTTTCGGCTGCTTCCACTTCCTGCTCAGCCTGGCGGTAGGCAATTTCGGCATCCTCAAACTCCGACAATGCTATCACATCTTTTTCAAATAATTCTTTCTGCCGGTTAAAATCCGATTCGGCATTTGACATGGAAATCCTTGCCTGCTCCAATCGTGACTCTGCATTATTCAGGCTAAGCATATCAGGAATGATCCTGACCTTGGCTATGAGGTCGCCTTCCTTAACATAATCACCGGCTTCCACATACAATTCATGGATAATTCCGGAAACCACCGGTTTTATGGCAATTTCCTTTCTGGGGACTACCGATCCGGTGGCCACCGTTTTTTTAATGATGGTTTCGGTGAATGGTGTTGCCGTAGTAAAAACCACCGGTTTGGATTGCGATTTATCGTACAAATAATACAGTGTTCCGCCAAAGACGGCCAGAACAATAATTCCGATTAAAATTTTGAAGAATGTTTTCATATCTGACTTTCGCGTTTAATTGCTCAATTTCGTAATTTGATGTTATTCGATAAAAAAAATCTATTCATCTCTTAATGCGTCTATTGGCTTGATCCGAACAGCTCTTCGTGCAGGAATCATGCCGGCAAAAGCTCCGCTGATGATCAACACAATCAGTGCCTTAATGGCAATGCCAAAATCTACAGTCGGGTTGGTGAACATACCTGTGGATGCCCCCGATTGCATCAGGAAATAATTTACCAGTTCGATTACGCCAACCCCTGCCACAAGGCCAACATATCCCGCCATAGCGGTCAGGAAAATTGATTCGGTGATAATTTGCGCCATCACGGCAACTGGTGTTGCACCGATGGCCCGCTGGATGCCAATCTCCTGTGTACGTTCACGAACGATAATCATCATGATATTGCTAACGCCCACCACACCGGCAAGCAGCGTTCCGAGGCCGACTATCCAAATCAATACGTTGATGCCCCTGAAAAGGTTGGTCATTTTCTGAAACTCCTCCTCAACATTGGCCGAACCAATCGCACGGTCATCTTCCGGTGCGATACGATGGCGTTTTTTAAGAAGCTCTTTGGCCCTGGCTTCCACAACGGATACCGGAACATCTTCCTTTGCCGTCATGGAATACCAGCCCACAATATCGCCCAGGTTATAGGTGCGTTGAAGGGTAGTAAATGGTAAAAAAATCTGTTGGTTTTCATTTTCGGCCTGCTGGTCGTTTTTTTTCGATTTGCAGAGCCCGACCACCTTAAACCAAACCCCGTTTATCCTGAGGTATTTCCCAATCGGGTCTTCGCCGGGGTCAAACATTTCTTCGTAAACCCGCCGGGCAATTACAATATTTTTACGGTAACCCTCTATATCAAGATCGTTGATAAACCTGCCACTGATCATTTCCATCGGGTCGATGATGTTGTAAGCGGGATAATCGCCCTGAATGCGGAAACTTCCGGTGCGCTCGCCGCGAATTACATTGTTATCACCATTACGGCTGAACCCTCTGATGCGGGGTGCGATGTGTTCAATTTCAGGGATATTGTCGATCAGGGCCTGGGTATCACCATTTTTAAAATTAAAAAAACGGCCCCTGGGTAAACCCTTGTAAGGAATTGAAGTCCGTTGGGTCCACATAAACATGCTGTTGGTGGCCATATCGCCCATGCCCATGCTAACTCCGTTGTGCAGTCCGGTGCCTGACCCCAGCATGATGATCAGCATAAAGATTCCCCAAAACACGCCAAAGGCGGTGAAAAACGTACGTAGTTTGTTTTTCTTTAGCGTACTGAAGATCTCTTTCCAAGTGTCAGGATCGAAGATTCGCATTTGTCTTTTTGGTTTTTTATCTTTTTTCGGCTATTATTCATCGCGGAGTGCTTCTACAGGTTTGATGGCGGCGGCTTTTCGGGCGGGGACGAATCCGGCTATGGCCCCGGCAAAAATCAGGATCAGGGTTGCGCCAATAGCGATGGTGAAATCAACCTCCGGATTGGCAAAATAATCCGTTGAGGGCAGTGCATTGGAAACCAACTCCAGCAAGCCAACACCCAATACCAATCCGATGTATCCCGCAAAGGCGGTGATCAAAACTGATTCCTGCAAAATCAGGCTGATGATCGACCACGGCGTGGCTCCCATCGATTTCCGCACACCGATTTCCTTGGTTCTTTCCTTCACCACAATCATCATAATATTGCTCACACCCACAATTCCTGCGATAATGGTCCCGATACCAATAATCCAGATGAACAGGCGAATGCCGGCAAACAAGTCCATAAACTGCTGAAAGTTTTCGATGGAATTATACACGAATAAAGCCCTGGGATCTTCAGGGTTAAATTTATACTTCCGTGCCAGTTGCTCTTTTGCTTCATCCAAAACTACCTTACTTTCTTCGGTATTGGCATCATCAAGCATCAAACACACATTGCGTATCTGGTTGCCCATGTTAAAAACACGCTGTGCCGTGGTAACCGGAATATACACCCTGGAAACATCGCGGTCGCCACCCGGGTCATCAAACCAGCCAACCACTTTAAAGGGCACACCG
>JAGYLT010000328.1 GCA_018400545.1 Bacteroidales bacterium | reverse complement strand
CTGGTTGAAGACAACATGATCAACACAAAAATTGCCAAACAGATTCTCGAAAAATGGGAAATTGAAGTGGAAACAGCTGAAGACGGCCAGATCGCCATCGACAAATTTGTGCCCGGAAAATATGATCTTATCCTAATGGATTTGCACATGCCGAACGTAGATGGTTTTGCCGCAACAAGAGCCATCAGAGAAAGAGATACAAACATCCCTATTGTAGCCCTGACTGCTGCCGTAAAAGTGCAGGACAAAGACAAGGTGCTCGAAGCCGGAATGAACGAATTTGTATCCAAGCCCTTTAAACCAAAAGAACTTCACGAACTGATAAAATCACTCACAGGGCAATCAGCCGAAACCAAAACCCAGACTTCACATGCACCCGAACCTGCAAAACGGCCACAGTTCGAAAGCCTTAAAGGCTACAGGGTTTTGCTCGTCGAAGACAATGACATCAACATCAAAATAGCAAAACAATTCCTCGAGAAATGGGATCTGGAAGTTGAAGTAGCAAAGGATGGCCAAATCGCAGTGGATATGTTTGTGCCCGAAAAATATCATCTCATTCTGATGGACCTTCATCTTCCCAATCTTGATGGATACGAAGCAACCAAACTCATCAGGGAAAAAGACAAGAACATTCCAATCATTGCACTTACTGCCGCAGCAATGGTACAGGAACGCGAAAAAGTACTTTCTGAAGGTATGAATGATTTCATCACTAAACCTTTCAAGCCGAAAGACCTCTACAACAAAATAACCAACAGCGTGCTCAACGCCACCCTCAACGAGGGATAATTTTTGGTTATTCTTTTTCCATAAGACTTAAAAATTATACTTTAGCCCCCTTTAAAAAATGTTAAAGTGGGCGTACAAATCAATTGCTCACTGATTGATGGAGGTGGGCATTCAACCAAAAGCAATGGCCATCGAATACATCTGTTTAAGGCAGATTTGCTCTTTGATACATTAATTTTACTAACCAATAACCAAATCGGAAACAAATGAAAAAGTTTCTTCTCTTTTTACTCCTTGCCTGTACAGGCTTACTATCAAATGCTCAGGGCTGGCGTCAGGGCGAGATGGAAGTTAAAGTACTTCTTGAAACACCGCGCCAGGCAATTGAATTAAAAAATCTCAATTTCAACGGCGATTTTCATCAGGAATCTGCCACCATGTATTTAATTCCTTCGGAGCTTGAATTACTCTCCCGCAAGGGTTTTACTTATGAGATTATCATCGATGACCTGAACACACATTACCAAGATTTCTGGGGTCGCAACGATGCCTACCACACTTACCAGGAAATTATTGATCTGGCCGATAGCCTGGCGATGCATTTTCCCGACATCTGTTCAAAACATGTTTTTGGCACGTCCATGGGGGGCCGCCAGCTGGCAGCACTAAAAATCAGCGATAACACTACCCTCGATGAAAATGAGGCCGAAGTGTTTTTTGACGGTGGTATTCATGGCGATGAAATAGGTGCTTCCGAAAATGTAATCCGTTTTGCCCGCGACCTTTGCCTGGCTTATGGCGAAGACGCCTACATTACTGATCTGATTGATAACCGTGAAATATGGTTGTACCTGATGGTGAACCCTGATGGCCGTGTAAATATGAGCCGCTATAATAATAATGGTGTTGACCTGAACCGCGACTGGGGTTACATGTGGAATGGCGAAGGCAGCAGTACCGACGCCTATTCGCAGCAGGAATCCAAAGCGCTGCGCGAATGTTCTTTCAACAATCAATTTGTTGTGCATACAACCTATCACAGTGGTATCGAATACATTTCATGTCCCTGGAGTTATCGTGCCAGCGCCCCCACCGATATGGCGCATATTTTGCAACTGGCCGGAGTCTATGCCGGCACCTCGGGCTATGCCAATATTCCTTACGGCCAGGGAAATACAGGAATGTATCCAATTAATGGCAGCACAAAAGATTCAAATTACGGAATAATGGGAGCCATATCATGGTCTATGGAGATTTCGGAAAGTAAGCAGCCACCGCCAAGCCAGATTATGTTTTATTACAATTACAACAAGCCCGCAATGCTGGCTATGATTGAATATGCCGGATACGGCCTCGAAGGTGTAATTACGGATGCCGTTAGCGGAGAGCCGGTTGCTGCCACAATTTTTATCAACGATTATCTCCCTGCCTACACCGATCCGGTTGTTGGCGATTATCATAAATATGTGCTTCCCGGCACCTATTCGATTACTGTAAAAGCTAATGGCTACGAAAATAAAACTGTATCAGGAGTAACTGTTTCCGAACAATCATCAACTGTTACCGATATTGTACTCGACCCGAAAGAAAGTCATGGCATTTACAAAATAATCAGCTCGCGTATTCCCAATAATAACCCGGCCGATCCGGGGCAAACCTGGAATGTGATCGGAGAGCCTGACAACCTTTATTATTCCATGGGAAAAGGCGGATGGATTGTTGTTGACCTGCAGGAAGTTGTTTTTGATGGCCCTGGCCCCGACCTGATGGTTTTTGAAGGAGATGCAACTCCCGAAGGCTTTAATTTGTCTGCCGGCGAATCCATAGACGGCCCCTGGCACTCCATGGGCGACGGTAACGGCACTTCAGAATTTGACTTTATCAATTGCAACATAGATGCAGCCCGGTACTTTAAATTAACCGACGATAACGACGGTTCAGCAAATACTGCCGGTGCCGGATTTGATCTTGATGCCATACAGGTACTCAGTTCTATTACCGGCCCCTATATTGTGATGGACGGATACCTGATTGACGATAGCAACGGCAACAACAACGGACTACTTGACCCCGGCGAGACAGCACTTTTTGTGGTGACACTAAAAAATGTCGGAACCGAAACAGCAACGGCGATCTCAGGTACTTTTTCTTCCGATGATCAATACATTGAAATATTAACAACGGACCCCCAGCTGTTTGGCAATCTCGAAGTCAATCAAACAGCTCAGGCAACCTTTCAGGTACAAGCACTGGAAGGAACACCTGCCGGCCATACAGCTTCTATCGATCTGGAGATAGAGGGAGCTAATATTCAGCCCGACACCAAATTTATCTCCATCACATTTCCGGATTTTTGTTATCCCACCGCAAATTGCAGTTTTGGCGACGGATTCACCGGCTTTAGCCTTGAAAATATCCTCAACTGGGACAGCGGCTGCAGCGATGAGGGATATGGCAATTTTTCTGATCTGACTACCGAACTGGAACCGGGCG
>JAGYLT010000327.1 GCA_018400545.1 Bacteroidales bacterium | reverse complement strand
CATCATTGTCATTTCGACTGGAAAAACGTAACGAAGTGGAGTTTTGGAGGGAGAAATTTAATATTTTGTGACATTTCAATTTACGATTTAGTTTTTATAACTACCTCAGAACCAATGCCAGTTCAGGAGTTCTGAAATCAGGCCTTATCCGATCCTGTTCCTGAAAAATAAGCCAGCTTGATCATCGAAGTAAGCATATCAAACTCCTCAAGGTGGATGCCTTCCGGGATATTGAGCTGCACCGGCGTAAGGTTCATAATTCCTTTGATACCCAAAGCAATCAAGAGGTTTATGGTTACTTCGGGATTTTCTTCAGCTTCGGTAAAAACGGCCAGGGCTATCTGCTTTTCCTCGATTACGGCAGCCAGCTTCTCCATCGAAAAGCAGGGAATTTCGTCAAACGTTTTGCCGACCGATTTACTGGATGTATCGAAAATGGCGCAGATACTTACCGGGGTAAAGTCGTGGGCGAACATTTCGAGCGCCGCCCTGCCGGTATGCCCAAACCCGATTATGCAGGCATTTTTCCCGGAAGTACATGCCAGTTTATCCGAAATCTGCCTGATCAGTTCCATCACATCATAACCTGAAGTATGGCTGCCGGAAACCCCCAGCAGCATCAGGTCGCGCCGCACGTGCACCGGATTAATTTTAAGCATGGACGCCAGGTCGCGGGAATAGATGAAGGGTTTTTCCAGGTATTGATAGCGCATCAACAGGCGGCGATAGCGGCTCAGCCGTTCAACGGTTTTCTGCGGAAGTTTTTCCATGATGAGGGTGTTTTCATTTACCCGTTGGTCAGCTCAATTTTTTCGGGAACCACCCGGTCATCCTCAATGATGCCGTTGTCGCCAATAAGATAGCCCTTCGAATTGCGTCCGGTCTTCACGATGTTTTGCCCCTCACAGGCGCTGATGCCGGTCCATTTACAATTTTGGCAATGCTTAAATCCACTGATTTGCACGCCCCAGCATTCATCGTGCGAAAGTTTGGAAGTGTCGATTTTTTTCATGACTGATTGAAAATTTTAGCTAAAATACCAAAAATATTCAATCCGGATAAATATGTATTTCAAATTAAAAAGTGGAGACAATCCACCAAATCCCAACACCAATTGCAGCAACGCCACCAAAAATGCGCAATGCTCTGAAGGCATTCAGCCTGCCTGAACTGGATGTACGCAGGGAAATAAATCCGAGGATAGCAGAAAATAGGATCATGGCGGCAATGGTTCCTAACCCAAACCCGGATAGGTATAAAGATGCATCCCACCGGCTGGGTAACGCTAAAGTTGGCAGAATGGCAAACAAATGCGAAACCCCGGCAAGGCCGTGAAAAATCCCGATACCAAGGGATGTCCTCATATTTTGCTTGTGCTGCTTATAATGATCATGATCGTGGGCTTCGGGGTTGGTATGATCGTGGTGATTATGATGATCGTGTTCGTGAATGTGCATGAACTCACCTTTGCTGGATTTGTGAACGTGGGGGTGAGCATGCCTCCCTGCATAAATAGCTTTATAGATTGCCCAGGCACCAATTAAGATGAGCATCACACCAACGATTTGCTCGCTGTACTCCGAAATTTTCTCAACAGGAATCACCTCCCTGAAAAGCAAAAAAAGCACCCCGATAATCACTATTCCCAACGTATGCCCGATGCCCCATGCCATTCCAATCAGCCACGATTTCTTTTTGGCTTCGATGGCCAAAGGCGTTACGGCAGCCAGATGGTCAGGACCGGCAAGCACATGAGCCATGGCTGCTATAATTCCGGTGAATAGGTTGATCATAAGCGGATTGGTTATTGAGTTTCTAAGTTATTGGTTATTCCACTAAAATTGAAATATGCATTCGCTTTACTAATTATTCTCCAATGTGTGCTGGCCGGGCTTTGCACCCGCCTGGTCCGGCCCGCTGCGAAACAGGCCGGCGAGGCTGGTAACCTTTTCCCAGGCAAATCTATAGAATACTAATACCAATATTTTATGAATCTTGTTAATCTAAATCACTGCAAAGAAAAACATTTCACTTTCTATCAACACCATAAATTCCAATTCAGCTTTATCGTATTTTTGCCGCCATGCAACAGATGATACTTATCCTTGACTTTGGTTCGCAATATACGCAGCTCATAGCCAGACGTGTACGCGAACTTAACGTATATTGCGAAATCCATCCGTACAATAAAATTCCTTCGCTTGATCATGTGAAAGGAGTGATCCTTTCCGGCAGTCCACACTCGGTTTTGGATGACGGCGCACCAGAACCCGATCTAAAAATGATTTTGGAAAAGAAGATTCCGTTACTCGGAGTATGCTACGGCGCTCAATACCTGGCCAAACAAAATGGCGGAGCTGTCGAGCCTTCCAAAATCAGGGAATATGGCCGTGCCAATTTACGGCACATAAACCTGAACAATGATCTGTTGAAAGGCATGACCCCCGGATGCCAGGTGTGGATGTCGCACGGCGATACTATTTTGAACCTTCCGGAAAATTATCATATTATCACCAGCACCAACGATGTGGAAGTGGCCGGATACCAGGCCGGGAAAGAAAAAGTGTATGGCATCCAGTTTCATCCGGAAGTGTATCATTCAAAAGAGGGCATGATTTTGCTGAAGAATTTCGTGGTCGAAATCTGCAATTGCGAGCAAAGCTGGACCCCGGCATCTTTTGCTAAAACTACCATCAAACAGCTTCGCGAAAAGTTGGGTAACGATAAAGTTGTCCTGGGTCTTTCCGGCGGCGTGGATTCATCGGTGGCCTCGCTCCTGCTTCATGAGGCCATCGGGAAAAACCTGCATTGCATTTTTGTGGATAACGGTTTGTTGCGCAAACACGAATTTGAAACCGTATTGGAAGCTTACAAAGATATGGGCCTCAACATAAAGGGGGTTCCGGCTGCAGATCAGTTTTATGAGGCGCTTTCCGGAAAAACAGACCCGGAGGAAAAACGAAAGGCCATTGGACGAACTTTTATTGAAGTATTCGATGATGAGGCCCATAAAATCCAGGATGTAACATGGTTGGCTCAGGGCACTATTTACCCGGATGTTATCGAATCCGTGTCGGTGAAGGGTCCTTCCGCAACCATCAAATCACATCACAATGTGGGCGGACTTCCTGATTTTATGAAATTAAAAGTGGTGGAGCCATTGAATGCCTTGTTCAAAGATGAAGTGAGAAGGGTGGGGAAAGAGTTGGGTTTGAAACCGGAAATC
>JAGYLT010000326.1 GCA_018400545.1 Bacteroidales bacterium | reverse complement strand
TGCCATCTGAATTTATTTCAACTTGTTCTTTGACAGTTCAAGCTCATGACTATCAATCGTGTAAAGCACAATGAAATGTTAAAATTAACCCTCCCACTTGTTGCCAGGCCCGACACAATAACTCAATAACTTCATAACCCTATAACTCACGGACTGTTCTCCAAAATCCTGTTCACCTCCCGCGCCATTTTCTCCACATCCTGATCCATCATACATTTGAAATGTTTTTTCGGGCATTTTGCAAAACCAATTTTTGAACAGGGGCGACAGGAAAGATTTTTCACTTCATAAATCGAGAACAACTCCGGATTTTTTGGCAGGTAGGAATACATCCCCAATTGCGGCACGGTATTTCCCCAAATGGAAATGATCTGTTTTTTAAACGCCGCAGCCACATGCATCAGGCCGGTGTCGTTGGTAATCACAACTTTTGCCTGCTGCACCAACGATGCAGACTGATTCAGCCTGAACTTCCCACACGAATTGTAAACCTTTTCGGGAGCAGACCTGGCGATAATTTCCCCCTCATCGCGGTCTTCGGGGCCACCGAGAATTAAAACCGGATGCCTGATCAGGTTGATAAGCTCGAGGGCCTTTTCGGTGGGGAGTTGCTTGGTTTTGTGTTTGCCACCAATTACCAAAGCCACGTAACCCTTTTGATGTGTTTTTGGAAGTTGATCCAACGAAACCTCATCTTTCCCGGGAATAAAATAATCGAGCCCTTCACCATCATTTTTCACACCCAGGTTTTTCACCGCTTCAAAATACCGGTCCACTATATGAACATCCGGCATCCGGTTGATCTTGAAATTCACCAGCAACCATTTTTTATCGTTCAGCTTGGGGAAAGATGTGCTTTTCACCTTTAACTTCCGCCTGAGTTTTATCGACCTGAAATTTTTATGCAAATCGATTACCTGATCATATTCCTCATGCTTTAAATCCCCCAAAACTTCATCCGGCGAATTTTGGATGCTGAATATTTTATCGATGTACGGATTTGATTTTAAAACGGGGAGAAACACCTTTCTGGTCAGATAGTGAATTTCACAACCGGAAATTTGGTTTTTAAGACAGCGGACCACAGGCGAGGTTAAAACGATGTCGCCGATGGAACTTAACCTTATGATTAAAAACTTTTTCAAACACAATCAATTTTTGCAAAAATAAAAAAAGGAAGCCCGCCAAAACATCTAATTTTGCCGCATGATTTTAACCGATACACATACTCATCTTTACCTGGAGCAATTCGATGAAGACCGAAATCAGGTGGTTGAGCGCGCTATTAAAGACGGGGTAAAATACCTGCTGTTGCCCAATATCGACAGCCAGACCATCCAGCCGATGCTGGATTTGTGTGGGGCTTTCCCCAAAAACGTTTTCCCGATGATGGGCCTGCACCCGACGGATGTGAAGGAAAATTTCAGGGAAGAACTGGATTTGGTGAGGGCCGAACTTGAAAAGGGCGGCTATTATGCCATTGGTGAAACGGGGATTGACCTTTACTGGGATAAAACATTTTTAAAAGAACAGCAAACAGCTTTACGAGAGCAGGTGCAAATGGCCAAAGATTTTGGATTACCGATTGTGCTACACGTAAGGGAATCATTCGATGAGGTTTTTGAGATCATTGGTGAAATGAACGATGAAAAATTAAACGGCGTTTTTCATTGTTTTACAGGCTCCCCGGAGCAGGCCGAAAAAATAATGCGTTGGGATTTTAAAATGGGAATCGGCGGCGTTTTGACCTATAAAAATTCGGGACTTGACAATGTGGTGAAAGACATTCCCCTGGAGCATCTGTTGCTGGAAACCGATTCGCCCTTCCTGGCGCCAAAACCCTATCGCGGCAAACGCAATGAAAGTGCCTACGTAAAATATGTTGCTGAAAAGCTTGCTGAAGTTAAAAATACCACTGTGGAGGAAGTTGCCGAAATCACCACGCGAAATGCCATCGAGTTGTTTAAATTCCCGGCATCTTAATTTTTACATGTTGATAGTTGAACCCCAATAAATCAATAACTTAACAAGCCAATAACCACAAATCCAACTCCAGATGGAAACCCAACCACAAACATCAATCCTTGTCATCTATACCGGCGGAACCATTGGCATGGTGAAAAACCAGGAATCAGAAACGCTCACCCCGTTCAATTTTAATAATCTTTACGAGCAACTGCCTGATCTGCGCTTTATCAACACCAAAATAGACAACTACTGCTTCGACCCTTTGATCGATTCGTCGGATATCAACCCCGGGCACTGGCAAAAGCTGGGGCAGGTAATTTATGATCATTACGAGGAGTATGATGGGTTTGTGGTACTGCACGGTTCCGACACCATGGCTTACACCGCTTCAGCGCTGAGTTTTATGCTGGAAAATCTGAATAAACCGGTCATCCTCACCGGGTCGCAGCTTCCGCTGGGCATGGTTCGTACCGATGGGCGGGAAAATTTTATCACCGCCATTGAAATAGCTGCCGCCATGGAAGACGAAACACCGGTTGTGCCTGAAGTTGCAGTGTATTTTGAAAATCAACTGATGCGCGGTAACCGCACTATAAAGTACAGTGCCGAACACTTTGAGGCCTTTCGCTCCCCAAACTATCCCGAGTTGGCCAATGCCGGTGTTTATATAAAATACAGGAAGAATTACATCCGGAAACCTAATTTTAAGAAACTGAAATTCAGGCCGGTGCTTGATAACAAAGTTGCCATTTTAAAACTGTTTCCGGGCATTTCACCCGAATATGTTTCAGCGGTTTTGAACATCAAAAACCTGAAAGCACTTGTATTGGAAACTTATGGTTCAGGCAATGCACCTACCGATAAATGGTTCATCGACGCCTTAAAATTGTCGATAAACAATGGATTGATCATTTGTAACGTTACGCAATGCCAGGGAGGTTCGGTGGAAATGGAAAAGTATCAAACCGGGTTGGCATTGAAAGAAATAGGGGTATTAAGTGGGAATGATATGACAACAGAATCAGCCATCACGAAATTGATGTATTTGCTGGCAAATTATAAAACAGATCACGAAATTGCTAATAAATTTAATCTTGATATCCGTGGTGAGGTAACTATGAAATAATATTTGTACACATTGATTTTGATTGTAAAACATTGATTTTGTATTGGATTGCTGCAAAACAGAATGTTTAAAAAAAAGTGCTTTTTTTTTGTGATACCTATTTTTTTTCTACTTTAGCGGCTCGAAACTCAGAGAGTTCATA
>JAGYLT010000325.1 GCA_018400545.1 Bacteroidales bacterium | reverse complement strand
CTAAAAAGGAAAACAACGACCTGGTAGAAATCATCAAAAGCTCAATCAGCCTATATAAAAACCATGATGAAATTGAATTCAATTTCGAATATGATAAAAGTAGAAAATATGTTGTCTTCGCTGATAAAGAACAAGTGCTCCGGGCCCTGAATAATTTATTTAAAAATTCAATACAGGCCATCGGGAATCAAACCAACGGAATGATCAACATCAGTATAAAAACACAACACCACAATCATATTGTTGAAATATCTGATAATGGTGGCGGAATATCTGAGGAAATATCCGGTAAAATATTCTCACCAAATTTCACCACAAAATCGGGTGGCATGGGCCTTGGTCTGGCCATTGTAAAAAATGTAATTGATAATACAGGTGGTGAAATTTCCTACAAATCTGTAAAAGGACAGGGAACAACTTTTACAATTTTGTTCCCTGCCATTTAATTTTTTAGAGTGGAATATTTCCGTGTTTCTTAGGTGGATTTTGTTCGCTTTTATTTTGTGTCATTTCCAGCGCCTGTATGAGCTTTTTACGGGTTTGCCTTGGATAGATGATTTCATCGATGTAACCCAATTCAGCAGCTTTGTATGGACTGGCAAACGTGTTCTTGTAATCTTCTACAGCTTTCTTTCTTTCCTCTTCATTCAATTTACCACGATACAAAATATTAACTGCGCCTTCCGGCCCCATCACAGCAATTTCAGCCGTATGATAAGCCAGGTTTACATCAGCGCCGATGTGTTTACTCGACATCACATCGTAGGCTCCTCCATAGGCTTTCCGGGTAATAACCGTAATTTTTGGAACTGTAGCTTCCGAATATGCATAAAGCAATTTAGCGCCATGCTTAATAATACCGCCAAATTCCTGAGCAGTGCCCGGCAGGAATCCCGGAACATCTTCAAACGTAATGAGCGGAATGTTAAAAGCATCGCAGAACCGTACGAAACGCGCAGCTTTCATTGAGGAATTGATATCCAGCACACCGGCAAGTACTTCCGGCTGGTTAGCAATTATACCAACGGAACGGCCATCCAGGCGTGCAAATCCAACCACAATATTTTTGGCATAGTGCGGCTGCACTTCAAAAAAGTTATGATTGTCAACTACGGTACAAATAATTTCCTTCATGTCGTACGGTCTGTTCGGATCATCCGGTACGACCTTATCCAGTTTTTCGTCTTCACGGTTCGGATCGTCAGTGCTGGGTTTTCGGGGAGGTTGTTCCATGTTATTTGATGGCAGGAATCCAATCAGTTCCCTCACCATCTGCATGGTCTGTTCATCATCATCACCGGTAAAATGAGCTACTCCACTGGTTGCGTTGTGCGTCATGGCTCCACCGAGTTCTTCCTTGGTTACTTCTTCATGTGTTACCGTTTTGATCACATCCGGGCCCGTAACAAACATGTAACTCGTATTTTTCACCATAAAAATAAAATCGGTGATGGCCGGAGAATAAACTGCTCCTCCTGCACATGGACCCATAATTGCGGAAATCTGTGGAATTACGCCGGAGGCTTTCGTATTCAGAAAGAAAATATCGGCATAACCAGCCAGGCTTTGCACACCCTCTTGTATTCTTGCGCCGCCTGAATCGTTCAGTCCAATTACCGGCGCGCCCATTTTCATGGCCAGTTTCATGATCTTAACTATTTTATCTGCATTGGCCCGTGACAGGGTGCCTCCGAAAACGGTAAAATCCTGTGCAAAAACATATACCAGTCTGCCATCTATTTTTCCATAGCCACTCACCACACCATCACCAGGGATTTTATTGTTCTGCATGTTGAAATCCGTGGCCCGATGGGTCATAAATTTATCCATCTCCACAAAAGTTCCCGGATCAATCAAATCCTTAATCCTTTCACGTGCTGTTTTTCGTCCCGCTTTATGTTGACGATCAATTCGTTCTTTTCCGCCGCCCTGTTCTGCAATCTTATTTTTTAACTCGTACTGTTTTATTTTTTCTTCCAGTGTTGCCATATATTTTTTTCCTTCTGTTTATCAGTTATTCCACAATTACAAGGGTTTGGTTTCCATCAACAGTATCACCTTCATTAACCAGAATTTTTTTAACAATCCTGTCTTTCTGGACTTTATATTCACTCTCCATTTTCATGGCAGAAACTACAATCACCGTATCGCCGGCTTTTAAGGCATCGCCTTCCTTAACAGGAATTTTGACCACCTTACCGGGCATGGGGCTTGCAATTTTCCGGATGTCATCAAGTTCATCCTTACTTCGGTTCATCCGGTATTTTGCTTCTGCATCAATAATTTCAACGTCGTATGAATGATAGTAGGTATTCACATTGTAATGCCGTATATCGTCCTTTTCAATCAATTCGACATTATAAGAAATATTATCATTCAGGATGGAATAAACACCTCGTTCTACCATCATCGCATCCATTTTATATATTTTCCCATCCACTTCTATTTCGTAGATGTTTCCATCATGCTTATGCAGCATAACATTAGCTGTGCGTCCGTTTATTTTAATTTCCAGCGACATAGTCCTGATGTTAATTTACAATTTCATTAATGATTTTCTGCGTCCGAAATCACGCCATGCATTTTGATCATTACTTTCACTTCTGTCTGCTGACGGGCTCACCTTATCTATTCTGGTTTTGTAATGAATGTATGCGGCAATTAAAGCAATATCCTGACATTTATCTCCACAGGGCTGTTTCTCCATTAAAAATTCCTGATTCTTTTCGATAAAGTGGGTATTGTAGTTTCCTTTTTTAAAATCATCGTTTTCCATGATCCGTGCCAGGAAGGGTATTGACGTCTTCACACCTGTAATTTTATAAGCATACAATGCCCTTTTCATTCTTGAGATAGCCTCATCTCTGGTTCTTGCCCATACAATCAGTTTCGAGATCATGGGATCGTAATGAATCGGGATTTCATACCCCTCATAAACATAACCATCGTGGCGCACGCCCAGACCCAAAGGTTCGGTTATATGTTTGATTACACCCGGAGAGGGCATGAAATTTTTATCCGGATCTTCAGCATAAATTCTGCACTCGATGGCATGACCCAATTGCTCCAGTTCATCCTGCTTAAGTTGAAGCTTTTCTCCCTGCGCAATTTTTATCTGTTCTTTAACAAGATCAACGCCAACCACCCTTTCGGTGATGGGGTGCTCAACCTGCAGGCGGGTATTCATTTCCAGAAAATAATAATTCAGATTGTCATCCACGATGAACTCGATGGTACC
>JAGYLT010000324.1 GCA_018400545.1 Bacteroidales bacterium | reverse complement strand
AAATAAAAAAATAAAAATTTCCGGGATTTTAGTAATTAGATGTAACAAACATCCTCTTGTCCGCGCACTAAAGTACGCGGTAATTGAAATAATATTTTTGTGAATAATGCAAGCTAAAACTTAAAATAAACTTAATGACTCAAAAACGTTATCCCTTGATTCGATGGCTTAAATTTGCCGGTTTTGCCACATTGCCATGAGCATACAATTTTCGCTACTCATACAGGAACACAAAAAATTCGGGCAGATGCTCCAGCCATTTTTTATCGAGGATAATGGTAAGGATCATTATTCGATTGTTGACCGCCTGGCCAAGGAAAAGATTGCCTATTACGGCGATGAACTAAGCGAAAAGCAAATCGATATTGTTGATATCATCGACGAATACAGTGAAAAAAATCTCGCCCGCCGATTTTCATCAAAGCGGCTAACGGCAAGGGATTTTGTACACAAAGTGGAAGCGGATTATGTGGAAAGGTTTGTGAGGCCTTTTATCGAAAAAAATATGGCCCGCTGCATTGCCATAGCCCACGAAGAAAAATTTCCGATCTATTACCGCGAAACAAAAAATGTGGTTTACCAAAGCGATTTTGTGGATATTGAGGAATCGCCCGCCGAAATTGTTTTTAACTTTCATAAACTCCCTGACGAAACCCGGTATTTTCAAACCATCAGCCACAATGGCGAAACCATTAACCTGAAAGACCGGGCGGGTTTTATCCTCACCAACGATCCCTGCTGGCTGATGCTCGATCAAAAGTTGTATCACTTTAACCAGGATGTGGATGGTAAAAAGCTCAGGATGTTTTTCGAGAAAGATTTTATCCTGGTTCCCGCAAAATTCGAAAAGAAGTATTATTCCACGTTTGTAAAAAAATGCCTCCGCGATTTTCCGGTAAAAACGGATGGCATTCCCATCAGCTATCCGGTTCCGGAAAAAACGCCCTTGCTATCGATGGACCTGGATTTCCAGGGATTGCCCGGATTATTTCTTTGGTTCGATTATAACGGCAAACGCATCAGGCCGGACGATAAATACCACAAGGTGGTAAACCTGCACTTTGAAGATGGCAAGCCAAGATTTGAGCTATTCAACAGGAATACATCATGGGAGCAGGAAATGGTGGAATTCCTAAAATTAAACGGCCTGAAATTGGCACGTGAACATGTTTTTGTTGCCGACGACAATCAGAAAAAATACAACCTGGTTTACTGGCTGAATAATCATGCTGAAGCTTTGCGAAAAATGGGGTTCAGGCTGGAACAGGGACTTGCCGATGCAAAATATTACACCGGCAAAGTGGAGATGACCGTAAAAACCGAGGAGAAAAACGACTGGTTTGATGTTTATGCCATCGCTAAGTTTGGCAATGACTTTGAGATACCGGTCATTCAGTTGCGGAAACACCTGCTGAACGGCATAAGAGAGTTCAAGTTGCCCGACGGAAGCATAGCCATTTTACCCGAAGAATGGTTTAGCAAATATGCCGACCTGCTAACCTTCGGGGAAAAAGTAAAAGAGAAGGTAAGGGTGAAAATCTGGCATAAGGACCTGGTTACCCAATCGATGCAACAAACCATTTCCATTACCCGGACTGCTTATGAAGGTCATCTTACCGATAGAAAAAATATTGAAATCAAACAGCCCGAAAACTTAAGTGCTACGCTCAGGTCGTATCAAAGTGATGGTTTCCGGTGGTTAGAATTCCTGAGAAAGCATCAGCTTGGCGGATGCCTGGCCGATGACATGGGGTTGGGAAAAACCCTGCAAACCCTGGCAGTGCTGGTAAACCATATGAACATAAAAAAGGCTGAGGCAACTGCTGAGCCCGAACCACAAAACTCAGGTCAGATTGACCTGTTCAGCGAAATCGAACGTGCGCAAAAGGCCGGCAACCCTTCCATGGTAATCATGCCGGCATCGCTGATCCACAACTGGCAAAACGAAATCAAAAAATTCGCCCCTCACATCCGCCACATCAACTATACCGGGGCAAACCGGTTTGACCTTTTCAAAAAAATTCCGCGAGCCGACCTTGTACTAACCACTTACGGCACCATCAGAAACGACTATCAGGATTTTGAAAAAATCAAGTTCGATTACATCATTCTTGATGAAAGCCAGGTTATCAAAAATCCGACATCCAAGACAGCCAAAGCTATTTACAGGCTTGACGCCAACCACCGCCTCACCTTAAGCGGCACACCCATCGAGAATTCGCTCACCGACCTGTGGTCGCAGATGCATTTCCTGAATCCCGGATTGCTGGGTGACCTCAGGTTTTTCAAAAAATATTTTGCCACACCCATCGAAAAAAACAGCAACGAGGAAAAACAGCAAAAACTCCATCTGCTCATCAAACCTTTCCTGCTTAGACGCACCAAAATCCAGGTAGAAAAAGAACTGCCCGAATTGAGTGAAGCATACATTTATTGCGATATGGATGCCGAACAGCAGGAGTTGTATAACAGGGAAAAGATCAGTGTGCGGAATTTTATCCTCGAAAACATCGAGCTGCACGGGGTTGCCAACTCAGCCATCGTGATGCTGCAGGCACTCACCAAACTCCGGCAACTGGCAAACCATCCTGCCATGACGGAAGATGGCTGGGAAGACGGATCCGGAAAGTTTGACGAGGTAATCCGGAACCTGGAAACCCTGATCAGTGAAGGACATAAGGTGCTGGTGTTTTCGTCTTTCGTTAAGCATCTCCGACTTTTTACCAGTTATTTTGATGATCATAAAATGAAATATTCCCTCCTCACCGGGCAATCGCGCAAGCGTGAAGAAATCATCAGGGAATTCCAGACCGACCCGGAGCGAAATGTATTTTTTATTTCATTAAAAGCCGGCGGCGTGGGTCTTAACCTCACGGAGGCAGAGTATGTTTTCATCCTCGATCCCTGGTGGAACCCGCAGGTGGAAAACCAGGCCATCAACCGCGCCCACCGCATCGGACAAACCCGGCATGTTTTTGCTTACCGGTTTATCACGCTGGGCACCATCGAAGAAAAAATCCTGAAGCTTCAACGCCGCAAATCCGATCTGGCCGATCTTTTCATCCGCTCCGACAATCCGCTTAAGGATATGAATCTGGATGCCATTAAGGATTTGATTGGATGAACCGAAGGTGTGATGCTAACCAGAAACTTGCGGAGCGTAATATTTGTTTCGTTGGGAATTATAAACGCAAAAGCTATGATTTAAAATATTGTAGCTGTAAAAGGCGTGCAAATTGTAGAT
>JAGYLT010000323.1 GCA_018400545.1 Bacteroidales bacterium | reverse complement strand
GCCGTATTGCCCACAGACCGCAGACAAGGTTTCTTTGGTTTTGAAAATGGACCAGTTGGCCTGCAGATATCCGCCATCTTTGGTGCCATCAGAAAAACCCAGCATGATGGTTTGAGAATTACTGCGCTGACCAATATGCTGCCGGTATTCCGGCGTGTTAAAAAGTTCTTTCATGATACCTTCGGCGTTTCTCATGCCTTCCATGGTTTCAAACAAGGGAATGATATCAACAGGGATATCTCCCGTTTTCCAGCCGCACCATCGCAGCAATGCAAATACAAACAGCACCGAAAACACATCCTCCGAATTGCTGATGATGTAACGGTTGCAGCCTTCCTCACCGTTTTTACTCTGGATAAACTTCATCTGTTTGATGTTCAGGATGGTGTCTTTTACCAACTCCTTTTTATAGTGATCGGCCTGAACATGGATTTCTTTATGAAGCAGCATGGAGATCAATTCAGCTCTGTCGAGTTCCTCAAGGTTTCGTTTTATCAGCTTTTCATGCAACAGGATTTCTTCAACGATTTGTTTATGCACACTGTGGTTTTGCCTGATGTCGAGTGAGGCAAAGTGTGTTTTAAAAATCCTGACTTTATCAATGAGGTTTTCCAGTTCTTCAAGGTAAAGGCTATTGTAATTTTCTATCAACGAATCTTTTATCCGGCTTAATGGCCTGAGTATTTCCTCCTGCCGGATGGTTTTATCCCGGTCGAACATGGTCTCGTAAATGCGGGCACGCAGATCTGAGATCGTGTCTTCCACATCTCTGAAGGTTAGTTTTTTCTGCAGGCTTTTGATGTCGTGATAGTAACATTTCATCAGTGTAAGCCGCAGTTCATCGGCAACATCATTTGTTGTTTGTGCGGTTACGAAAGGATTTCCGTCACGGTCACCACCCGGCCAAAACCCAAACTGAATAATCGATGGGTTATCGAATTGGGCGTTTTGGATGTTTTTTCTGATGTGATTGTACAGCTCGAGCACAGCATCATAATACACATGCCTGAGGAAATAGATGACGTTTTGTGCTTCCTGAAAAGGGGTTGGTTTTTTAATGTTAGTCAGCGATGTTAATGCCAGTTGCTGCAAATTGAGATCGATTTCATTGATATCATTTGTTGTGATATGCGTTTTCAAACGTGCAATGATATCCAGAACAGCAGGCGGATAAAACTGGGTTGGGTGAGCCGTAAATACAATCCTCACCGAAAAATCAGAAAGCTTTTCCAGCAGGTCGTTCCTGTTTTTATTGCTTTCCAGAATGTGGATGTAATCTTTGATGGTTAAATCATTTTCGAGCGAAGCCAGTTGGGTAAATGCGGCATCTTCCACACTGTCGTAAAGCACCACCTGCCGCTCCACGTATTGAATCACCCGGAACATGAAGTCAATTTTTGCTTTTTCAGATTTAATGCCGGTGTGTTGGCTGAAAAATGAATCCAGAATTTCTTCGGGATATTTACCTGCTTCAAAGCCCTGTTTGCAGGCGTTTTGCAAAATTGGAATGAGTATGCCTATTTTATTGATGTTGGGATAGGGGAGGTTTAAAAACAGGCTGTTGTAAAGGTTGAATTTATTCCTTACCTGTTTTTCGAATGCACTGGAAATGGCGGGATTGTTCATGGGTTTGGCTTATAATTTTTGATCCTGTAACCCAATCAACTTTGAAAGCAGGTAAAAGTTCATTGTTGATCTTTTTTACCCATGGTTTTATTTTTCTGATGTGTTTTCCCCAACAGTATTGAGGAAATGGAAAAACCCACGATAGAAGAAACTTAAAAAATAATCCGCATCGCTTGTAATATTGTATCATAACCCAATCATCCCCCGAAACTCCTCCTCCGAAATAATGAAATTTTTGGCATTGGGTGATCATTAAAAATCTTCTATTCATGTTCGATGGATAGTACCTTCGATATACCAATTTTAATTTCCTCCAGTATATCTTTCGAAATTTTTCCCAGCTTTTTCGTAAACCTATCCTGTGAAACAGATCGAATTTGAAAACAATCAGCCGAAGATGTTTTATTGAGTCCGTTTGAAGGATTAGGATTAATTTTAATCATCCAGGGAGCTATTTCATATCTGTCTTTCCAATCTGTAACCGGGACAATAACTTTGAGTGGCAATCTGCCCAATGAATCATCATTTACAATTATAGCCGGTCTAACCTTTTTAATTTCTGCTCCAATGGTCGGGTCAAGATTTATCATCCATATTTCACCTTGTTTCATAAAATTCCTCAAAATCAAGGTTTGTAAATATGGTTAAATCCTGGACTTCCCGGTAGTCAGAAGATAATGCTTCTGCTGCCTTCTCCATTTGGTTTTTGTCTTCATTTTTGCGCATATCCCGGATGGCTTTTTCAATCACGAAAATCCTTTTCCCGATTGGCAACCTTCTAATTTCTCTTAAGATTTCACTGGTTCTCATTGTAGTAAATTTAAACGCAAAAATAGCAAAAATGCATTCTTTTCCTTATTGCTTGTTGAAAATGGGTTTATTTAATCTTTTAACCCAATCATCTCCCGAAACTCCTCCTCCGAAATAATTTGCACACCCAGCTTTTCTGCCTTTGTACGTTTGGCAGGACCCATTTTGTCGCCGGCTACCAGATAGTCGGTATTGCCGGAGACTGACCCCCCATTTTTGCCGCCATTCTTTTCGATGGTTTGCTTGAGTTCATCACGGGAAAAATTTTGGAATACGCCGCTCACCACAAATGTTTTTCCTTCCAGTTTTCCGGAGACTGAGGGTATCTCATCTGCGGTAATTTCCATTTGCAGGCCTTTGGCGCGGAGGCGCTCTATAATTTCTTTGTGGTTTTCTTTTTCAAAATAGTTTGTTACACTTTCAGCAATGCGCTCGCCGATTTCATGCACAGCCACCAAATCCTCAAAAGAAGCAGCCATCAGTTTGTCGATGGATTTGAAATGTTGGGCCAGCTTTTTGGCGATGGTTTCTCCAACATAACGGATACCCAAAGCATAGAGCACGCGCGGGAAATCCACACTTTTGGAAGCTTCAATACCTTTTAAAATATTTTCGGTGGTCTTCTCTTTAAAACTGACTTTTCGTTCTTTCTTTTCCAGATCGGCGGGATAAATCTTCTCCAGACCGAAAACCTGTTCAAAAGTCAGGTCGTATAGGTCAGCGGCATTTTTTATGAGGCCTTTGTCGTAGAGTAGTTCAATTTTTCCTTCGCCCAGGCTGTCAATATTCATCGCCTTGCGGCTGATAAAATGTTCCAGTT
>JAGYLT010000322.1 GCA_018400545.1 Bacteroidales bacterium | reverse complement strand
TCCGGGAAATCAAATAATCCGGCCTGATAATGTGAAAGCAGGGGTTGAATGATTAACTTGATCAGAATAGCCACAGAAACAATCCACCAAACTTTGCGCAAATCTTTAAAATGCAACATCACGCCAATGGCAAGGGCTACTAAAAAGGTGTTTGCATTGGCAATGAGATTCAGCATTTTATAAATACCCGACACCACAAGCTGGTCGCGGGGGACATCCAAAAAAGAAATTAATATTCCGGTGACAAGTGAGATGAAAATTGGAGAATAGAAAAACTTAGTCATCTCCCTGACTTTCGATCTGATGGTTTGCTGCCCGGTATTGCCAAAATAAATGGCAATGAAAACACCAGCAGTAAACAGTAAGGTAGCCACACCCAGCTCACTCACAATGGCAGCATCAGCCAAAGCTTCGGCGTTATCATGAAAAGCTTCCTTAACAACAGCATAACCCAGAAAAGCAGAACTGGTGAAGGTACTTGCCAGAATGAGCGCCCCTCGTCTTGGCCTCGACAAGTGCAACAGCCAGCTTATTACCCATGCAATAAATGCACAGGTTATCTGTGAAATGATCATCACCATTGCCAAAAGCAATTTCTCTGCTTCAAACTGCTGATTGGATAAGGCGGAAATAATAAGGGCGGGAATGGAAACATTGATGATGATCTTGCTCAGTGTCAGCCCGTCACTGTCTTTCATGATACCCCATTCGCGCAGGAACATGCCCAGAAAAATGAGGGCTATCAAAATGATGAGGGCCTGTATGGCGCTGTATTCAAACATGAATTTTGAAATCTGTTTCTGATGGTTCTTTGATTCCCATCGTTAAGGGAAAAGCGAAGATAAGGATTCTCACCAATTTTCAAATAAGTTAGCGCGGTGTATCGAAAGTTAGAAATGAATAATTTCTACCGTACTCCAGCATCTGTGTAGTGAAATCATCCGGATATTCTATTTTAACATCGCTGATTGAACCATTCTCCATAACCGGCACCAGGCGGGGATTGATGAAACCGGCAAAGGGTGCGATATCTAATTTTTTCCACCTTTCAAGCACTTCAGCGTGGATTTCGGGATCGACCTTTACCCCATAATTTTCTACCAGGTTTCGCGCCGCCTCAAAATCACCTGCTGATTTGATGCGCTGCACCTCACGCAACAACTCACCAAATATTTTTCTGAGTTTCTGATGATCGTTCACCACGAAATAGGTTTTCCCATTCCGTGTCCGTTTTTCGATTACATTTTGTGGCGCACCTTTTTCCAATGCCCATTTGGCTATGAGCTGCCGGTTGCGCATATGCGATTCCTCAATGTTCCGGCCCGGTTCCACCCGAACCAGTTGCGTCATCAATCCTCCACGGATGTAACTGTTGTATTCGGCATAGCCCACTTCCAGCGATGGCATCAGACCCAGATCAATCAATTTTTCATCGATGGCAAAATAGAGCGCAAACAAATCAGCCCGGGCTTCTTCGATGGTTGAAGCATAGTTTTTCAGCGTATCACCAGGATTTCCGACACCGGCAGCGAGTTTTCCTGAGCCATGCCCAACAATTTCATGGAGGTCAACATGCAGCACAGTGGCCTGATGTCCCCACTTTTTTGAAAGCTGCACTTCCTGCTCCGACCAGGCAAATTCCTCGATGGCCCCGGATTCGCGGGAGGCTTCATCGTAAGCTTCCATAATATTATTGATGGTAACCGATTTGGAACCGTGCTTTGCCCTGATCCAGTCGGCATTGGGCAAGTTGATGCCGATGGGCGTTGCCGGCGAACAATCACCGGATTCCACCACCACATTGATGCCTTTGGCCGAAACACCTTCTACTTTTTCTTTTTTGTATTCAGGATGGGTAGGTGAATGATCCTCAAACCACTGGGCATTATTGCTTATGGTGGCTGCACGTTTTGTGGCTTCGGCATCCCGGATCGAAACCACCGATTCAAAGGTCGCCTTTCGTCCCAGTGCATCGCCGTACACTTCAATGAAGCCGTTTACCACGTCAACATTGGAATCCTTATCCTGAAGCCAAAGTACGGAATAATCGTCAAAGGCTTTTAAATTGCCGGTTCTGTAATATTCCACAAGTTTTTCGAGCGCCTGCTTTTGTGGTTCTGATTCTGCCATATCAATTGCTTTTTCAAGCCAGTGCACCACTTTTTCGATGGCTTCGGAATACAAGCCCCCAACTTTCCAGGTAAGTTCTTTGACTTCCCCGTTTCTCTTGACAAGCTTTGAATTCAGCCCCCATGAAACCGGTGTTTCATCAGTTGGGTCACTCAGCCTTTTATAGAAATTTTCGGCTTCCTGCTGGCTCACATTCTCATAAAAATTATTGGCGGATCCCTGTATCATATCCACACCATCATCCTGCACTACACGCTTTGCATCCAGATTTTGATCAAAAATTATCTCTATAATCCGGTCGATATTATTTGACAAATCCGTTCCGCCTTTCAAACCTGATAAATCGGAATTTGCAATCAACGATCTGAAATACTCCGCTGAAACTTCGGGGAAAAACTTATCCATGGAATAATGATGGTGAATACCATTGGAGAACCATACCTTTTTTATATAAACCAGGAATTTTTCCCAGTCTTCATTTTCACGGTCTCCCGAATAAGTTTTTAAAATGGTTTCGAGTAGATGGCGAATCAGGAGATTATGTTTATAATTCTGATCATAAATCATGTCGCGTCCCGAAAGTGCAGCTTCATACAAATAATATAGTAACTGTTTTTGCTTGAGTGGCAGTTCTTCAAATCCGGGCACCTGGTACCGCAGGATTTTAATATCGGCAAATTGTTCGGTTTGGACATTGAGATTTTGCATAACAAATAAGTATTTCCGGCAAAAGTAGAAAAAAGCTTTCGGGAGTGAATGTTAATTCATTTATGTTGCCGAAGCATACCCGATTCACGAATTCTGAAATGGAAAATGCACGATCTAAGCCCTGATAACTGCAATGAATTTCTTAAAACATGACCACATGCTTTAGTTTGTGGAATGAAAATTTAGCTCATGTTCCCTTCCGACCTCTCTAATCCTGTTTTCTATAGAAACGGGATTGGAGAGACCAGGGGTGTTACATTGCCTTTAACCCGGAAGGTTAATGCCTGAGGTAAGTCAATATAATGCAGATATTTGAGATAAATTTATTGTTGCATTTACCCTGAAGTTTCCCGTTTATTTTGCCTGCTGAAACTGAAATTGAAAACTAACCGGAAACTATTTCCCTGGCCTTTTTTAATGCG
>JAGYLT010000321.1 GCA_018400545.1 Bacteroidales bacterium | reverse complement strand
TGACAAAAAACCGCCGGAAGCGAAGGGAGATCAATCAGAAAAAGGTTTCTCAGGTTTACCGCGGAAATATTGTGGTGGATCATTTCTTCCGACGCATCAAGACTTTTCAGCGGTTGCCCAATGACAAATTTTCGCATTAGCCGATCATGAAGCTTTCAACAGCCAGGCGGTAAGATTCCAGCCCGAAACCGGAAATGCTTCCTTTTGCATGTGGCGCAATAAATGAAATCTGGCGAAAATCCTCTCTTGAAAAAACATTCGAAATATGTACTTCAACCACCAGAGTTTCGATAGCCCTGACTGCATCCGAAATAGCCACAGAGGTGTGCGTATAGCCTCCGGCATTTAAAATAATCCCATCATAACCAAAACCGGCTTCCTGCAATTTATTAATGATTTCGCCTTCCACATTCGACTGGTAAAAATCAATTTCCACAGCAGGAAAATCTTTCCTGAGTTTTTCAAGATACGTCTCAAAACTGTAATTACCGTATATGTTGGCTTCCCGTTTTCCAAGCAGGTTCAGGTTCGGGCCATTGATGATGATAAGTTTCATGATTGAAAAATTTTCGCAAATTTAGTGATTCGGCTGAAAGCAGTATTTTTATAATCAAAATACAACCACATGAACGAAAATTTCAGGCTCGCGCTGCAGGATTATCTGTATCTGACAGAGAAAGGATATGCACCCAAAGGATTTTTGGATTTGGTGGGAAACAGATACGGCTTATCAAGTACCGGGCGGACCATGCTTTATCGCGGCGTTGTGCATTCCACAGTCATTCAAAACCGGAGAAAAAAATTCACGGATAATCCGGGCAAAAAGCCGTTCTTTTTTATCGACGGGCTCAATGTAATCACCACTGTATCATCCTACCTGTTGGGTTTACCGGTATTTATTGCCATGGACGGGCTGCTCAGGGATGCATCCCAAAAAAGGGGAAGGCTTGAAGATAATCCTAAAATAGATGAGGCTGTTGGCCTTATCCAAAAATATTTTCTGGCAATAAATCCTGAAAACATCGTATATTATCTGGACAAAGCCGGGGCCGCAACTGAACAATCCAAAAAAGCTATTCAGCAATATTCAGCACAATTTCAACATCCCCCTAAATTTGAAATCCCGGATCAGGTGGATAAAAAGTTGATCCACATTCCAAACGGTATGATTTGCACTTCCGATTCCGGGATCATTGATGCGTGTAACACTTTTGTGTTCGATCTGGCAAGGCATGTGATTGATTATTTCTATCATCCGGATTACATCGATATAAACAAAATGGCAATTGCATAAACCAAACCTTACAAAACCTGAAACATTTCCAGGGATTAGATGTGTTTTAAAAATGTATTACCTTTGCCGCTGAATCCAATAGGGGTGCCCCAAACAACGGGCTGAGATCATACCCATTGCACCTGATCCGGGTAGTGCCGGCGAAGGGATATGGCTTACATGACCTTATTTTTCCTCTATTGATTTTTAATTCATTGTTGGACTAAAAATCAATTGAAAAATGAAACACTTTTTGATTTTCGCGCTGCTTTGGGCAGTGCACATTTCTGCATTTACACAATTTAAAATTACCGGCTCAGTGTCGGATGCCGAAACCGGAGAGCAACTTCCCGGTGCGCATGTAATCATCGAAAACACTTACAGCAATGCTGTTACCAGCCCTACCGGAGAATTCTCTTTGCGGGGAATTAAACCCGGAAATTATAAATTAAAAGCGTCCTTTCTGGGTTATGAAATTTTTCACAAAGAGATTGAATTACAGGACGATCTGAAAATTGAAATCCAACTGGAACCACGTGCATTCCTTGAGGATGAAGTGGTAATCACTGCCACGCGCGCTCCCAAAGATGCCCCAAAAACCTACCAGGTGGTGGACGAAAAAACCATCAGGGAACGCAACCTGGGAAAGGACCTCCCGGTCTTGCTTGAAACTACTCCCGGAGCAGTAATCACCTCCGATGCCGGAGCCGGAATCGGATACACAGGCATCCGGATTCGCGGAACCGACATCACAAGAATTAATGTGACGGTAAACGGCATTCCGCTCAACGACCCCGAATCGCAGGGTGTCTTCTGGGTGAACATGCCAGATTTTGCCACATCAGTCGAAAACATCCAGGTGCAGCGTGGGGTAGGGACTTCCACCAATGGCGCTGCTGCCTTTGGCGCCAGCATCAACATCCAGACCCAGGGGCTCCGGGCCGATCCTTATGCAGAATTCAATACTTCGGCGGGAAGTTTTTATACCTTTAGAAACAATCTCACCTTCGGCACCGGCCTGATTAACGGCAGGTTCACCATCGATGGCAGGCTTTCGAAAATTACCTCCGACGGCTACATCGACCGCGCATCATCAGATTTGAAATCATTTTTTGTGAGCGGCGGCTATTATGGCGAAAAAACCATTATGAAACTGAATGTATTTTCGGGCAGTGAAAAAACCTACCAGGCCTGGTATGGCGTGCCCGGCGATAGCCTGGAAACCAATCGTACCTACAATCCTGCAGGAGAATATTATGACGAGTATGGCAATCTGAAATATTACGATAATCAAACGGATAACTATCAACAGGACCATTACCAGTTCATTTTCTCACAGAAGTTGAGCCGTTATCTCAACCTGAATGCAGCTTTATTTTATGTGCGGGGCTATGGATATTACGAGAGTTATTATCCGGATGAGCCGTTTTCGGATTACGGGCTGAATGATGTAATAATCGGTTCAGATACCATAAGCCAGACCGATCTCATCAGGCGAAAATACCTGGATAATGATTTTTATGGTGTAACTGTTTCCGGAAATTACAACAACCTGAAAAGGCTCACCGCATCCTTTGGCGGAAGCTGGAACTACTACGATGGCGGCCATTATGGTACGGTGATCTGGGCTGAATACGCCAGCAATGGTTCCATCGACAGAAAGTGGTACAATAACACCGGAACCAAGATGCAGTATAATGTCTTCGGAAAAATAAACTATCAACTGCTGGACGCTTTAAAAGTATATGCTGATATGCAGATGCGGGGCGTCAATTATGAAATTGATGGCACCCACGATGATTTGCAGGATATTTCCCAATCCCATGATTTCACCTTCTTCAATCCGAAATTCGGGGCCATTTACGATTTAAACCAAAGCAACCAGGCTTATTTTGCGTTTGCCGTCGCGCATCGTGAGCCTACCCGCAGCGATTTCAGGGATGCTGATGAAGGTCACCAGCCCATGTCGGAAAAGCTGCTGGATTATGAGTTGGGTTACAAC
>JAGYLT010000320.1 GCA_018400545.1 Bacteroidales bacterium | reverse complement strand
GTTACCAGGGCATTTGATTCTATATCAGGAGAAACTATTTATAATTTTAACTATCCTGACGGAACTGTTTCGCCTGACTTTAAAGAAAAATCAGGCAGCTTCCAGGCCACGCTGGATCAGGATTTTTCCGTAACAAGTGCAACTTTTGAGGTGACAATTAATAATTTCAGGATCAACCAAAGAATCCTTCAGGGTACGGTAAGTTATACCAATAGCGGGGAAAATAAATACAATCTGGAAAGCACCATTGAATTCAGCGGCGAAAATCAACCACTGATCAACTACACCGGCAACAAAGAAATAACCTGGACGGAAGGGATGTCCACCCCTTTCAATTTCGAAGATCAAAGATTTACCCTTTCGGGAGAAGCCAACAGCAGTTATTTGAATATGCAGAACAGCGATATTCCAGAGGCTGAGTTAACCTCTGTGACTGATGGTGCCCTGGACATCTCCTTTTCGTGCCACAAGCTGGTAAAACAGGGACTTGTATTCATCGATGAGACCATTTCGAACAACACCGAAAGCATCACCGGAGAATTTCAGGATGCCGATATTGATGGCTGTGGAGATAAAATAATGCTTAAAAATCAGGCGAATTTCGGATATCCTTTTTACTTTTGAGATCGAAAACAGATTTTCGTTATCAAAGCAAACAGGATATGAAGCACAATTTTACCACCACCAAAGGCTCGTTAAAATCCGGCATTCCACCGCTAATCATCATTTTCATTCTGATCATTTTCTATAGTTCGTGCAAAAAGCTGGAGGAAAATTTCGATTTCAGTAAAGTGGTGAAACCCGCCTGGAACCCAGAATTTGCAGTTCCCCTGGTTAATTCAACGCTTTTTATTTCCGACTTTCTGGAAGATTCCAGCAACCTCAACATCATCGCCGGGCCTGATCAAAGTCTGACCTTTGTTTATTCCGGCGACAGCCTCATTTCATCAACTGCCGGCACTTTTATCAATTTGCCCGATCAGAATTTTGAATATCCGCTGGATTTTGATTTACCACCGCTCCCACCCGGATTTTTCGATACGATCAACTTTGTGGAAACCTACACATTTACCACCGAAAAAGAGTCGCAGCGCATCGATTCGATATTTTTGTCGGAGGGGTTTCTGAACATCAGCGGACAGACGAATCTCAACCGCGATAAAGCCAGTTTAAGATTTAAGGTGCTCGACATTAAATACATCGAAACCGGGGCGCCCTTAGAAATTATCGCTAACCTCGACAACCCCGGCGGGCAAAGCGACTGGGTATATTTCGATACCATCTACGATTTGAGTCAATATAAAATAACGCTGAATGATTTCCAGGACACCCTCACCAATACACTCACCTATTTCTTTGACGTGATCGTTGAAGGAGATAACAATCCTAACCTTTCGCCTTACACCGTTGAATTAAGTGGCTCCCTTACCGATCTGGAATTTGACAAGGCCTTTGGGTATTTTTCAACTTATGAAGTAAATTTCAATGATTCGCTGAACATTGGCATATTTGAAGATGCCATCAGCGGCGGAATTAACATCGGAGAAGGATCCGTAAAACTTTCCTTCGATCTGCGGAACTCTTTTGGCCTGCCCGTGCGTTTCGAAACCGACGAGTTGTATGCATACTCCAGGGTTACCCCGCCATATGTGGTGAATATAGAATTGTTTGGGCCGGGCATTCCAAACCTTTTCGAAATCCAGTCGCCTGATATTACACAATTGGGCCAGTTTGTTCAATCAAGGCTGGACTTTACACAGGCCAACTTTGCAGAGGCGTTCAACATCGGTCCCCAATCGCTGGTTTATAACCTTACGGGCAAAACCAATTTCGATGAGGATACAACGGCACAGAATTTCATCCTCAACGACAGCCGGATAGTGCTGGATGTTGACCTGGAATTTGAGTTGTTTGGCTCCATTGCCAACTTTACGGTTGAAGACACCATTGCGCTGAACTTTGATGAAAATCCGGAGGAAGTGGATTACGTGATGTTCAGATTGAACGTCAACAACGGCTTCCCGATCGACGCACACGCACAGGTTTACTTTACTGACAACAATTACCAGGTGCTTGATTCGCTTATGAGCGATGATAACCAGATATTTGCCGGTGCGCCGGTAGGTGGAGCGCCGCAATACCGGGTTACGGAGCCAACCCGAAAAATCACAGACATCCTGGTTGACCGCCCGCGGCTCAACAATATCCTCGACGCCAAATACCTCCTCTTCCGAACATCGCTTTCCACCACCGACCAGGATTTGATTAAAATCTATGATGATTACAACATCGAATTGAAAATTGGCACCATCGCAGGTTTAACCGTTGACACCGAAAATTAGGAGGCCCCATCATGAAAAATTACAGTACATATTCATTATCGATTATTGTAGTATTCCTGACGGCTGTCATGCTGTTCACCGGAAAACCCGCACATGCACAATACGACCGCACGCTTAACTTTCTGCCCATCGTTCCGCAAGGACGTAACATCAATCCCGGGTTCATCCCCGATCATAAATTTTACATTGGTGTCCCTTTATTGTCATCAGTCAAAACAGGTTTTGAGAATTCCATCAACTACGAGGATGTTTTCCTGCGAAAGGGGGATTCGCTGATCCTGGACCGCGATCACATACTAAGCAACATCGACGACAAAACCAACCTCAACTTCAACCTGATGGAAGAATACATCACGTTTGGCATTAAAGTAAAAAAGAATTATTTCCATTTCAGGGTGGCCGATATATTGCAAACCAATTTTGTGGTGAACAAGAATATTCTTCGATTCCTGCTTTATGGCAATGGCAGTGACGAATTCCTTGGCCAGAATGTTGACCTGGGCGGAAACGCCATCAACGCTACCTACTACCGGGAATACGCCTTTGGATACAGCCGGCAGATCAACGAAAAACTATCGGTGGGTACCACCCTGAAATACCTGCAGGGTATAGCCAACATCACCACAGCCAATGATGAGATTTGGCTGAACACCGACCCAACGGATTTTACTCTGACCATGACCTCGAACATAGAAATAAACCTTTCGGCACCGGGCATCGGTGACGAGGATTTTGAAGTTGGAGATTTATTGCCCAATTCAAAAAACGGGGGCTTTGCCTTCGACCTTGGGGCCGACTATAAAATCAACGAAAAGTTCGATGCCTACGCAAGCCTGCTGAATGTAGGGTCCATAAAATGGAATGAAAACGTGAAGAATTACGTTACCGAAAATCCACAGAAACCTTTTGTTTATGAAGGTTTTGACATTAACGAATA
>JAGYLT010000032.1 GCA_018400545.1 Bacteroidales bacterium | reverse complement strand
CCAAGCGTTAAAAGTAGATGTTTTAACATACCATATAATTTTATGTTTGTTTATACTTTGTGCTAAAGGGCGGTAAAATTACTAATAAATTGATGTAACCACCAAAACCTTTTTACGAATCAGGGCTTATTTAAAATCACCCTTAATTAGTTGTACCGCCGGTTTATTATCTCAGAATAAATTATCGCTTTTCTTAAATCAAAATCTGGTTTTGAAGCAGGATCTTCTATGGTTTCTTCTTCATGCAAAACCATCTCCTCTTCAAGCTGCTCAATCTTATCCTCCATTTTTTCAGGTTCCTCATCATCTAAATCTTCCATCGAACCTTCCAGCATTTCTTCATCATAATACTTTTGGTAAACATTCTTTTTTGTTGTACCCGTTGATTTCGTTGGTTCCTGATTGGCCTCCTGACCGTAAGTTTGCGCAGGCTGTTCTATTTCTTCGTCCTTAAATTCTTCACCGAGAAGTATTTCTTCAAGTGTTTTTCTGAAATCCTGCTCTGGTTTTGGTTTTTGTTCTGCAACAGGCCTAACTTCACGCGCCTCACTTTCCGCTGCTGTTTCTGTGCCAGAAAACTCTTGCTGCGCCTCGCGTTCCCTTTCACGCTCCTGTGCCGCTTTCATCTGCTCCTGCCGCTTCTTTTTCTTGGCGCTTTGCTGATAAAACGAAAACGCCAGCCATGCAATGATAAATAAAAAATAAATGAGGTCGTCCATGTATGTTGTTTTGATTGGGCAGTTAACTCGTAAAAGTAAAGGCAGGTTTCATCGTACTTATTAAAAAATCAGTTTACGGCTTTCGATAATCAGTTATCGGTTTTAATTTTTTAACATTTTTTAATAACCTAAATTACTGATTATGAGCCCCTGATATTGATTAAACCCAAAAGATACTTCTAAAATTTTTGCCTGTTTAAAATGCTGTTACTATTGATATTAAGCTTTTATCTGTATTACAAATTATTAATCGTTTCAATAATCAGTTCCTTTCTGCGCCTCGATACCGGAACCTTGCTATTGTCACTCATCAGAATGTAGCCGCCGTCATTTTTCATGTAGCCCTTAATGTAGGCTACATTAATTAAATGTGATTTGTGCGGCCTGATGAAATTGTGATCTTTTAGCAGTTTCTCATTTTCTTTCAATGTTTTTGAAATCAAAAGCTTCGTTCCGTCCGTAAATAAAAAATTGGTGTAATAATTATCGGACTCACAACGCAGAATTTCACTTACATGAATCACATGAATTTTTTCGGCTGTGGTAAGCACGATTTTTTTTGAATCCGCATTCTTATTTTTGATATTATCGAGCAGCACATCGATATTTTGCGTCAAATTGGCGTTTTTTGCGATTTTGCGATCTTCCACTTTTTTCACTGCATCCACCAGTTCTTCGGGGATGATGGGTTTAAGCAGATAATCCAATGCGCTGTATTTGATGGCTTTAATGGCATACTGATCAAAAGCTGTGGTGAAAATAATTTCGAAGTTCACCTCATCAAACGATTCGAGCAAGCGGAAACCGCTGCCATCCTGCATCTGGATATCGAGAAAGATTACATCAGGGTTGTATGCCCTGATTTGTTTGATCCCTGTTTGCACACCTTCAGCCTCTCCCGAAATGATTACATTGGGGCAGTAGCGCTCAAGCAGGCTTGTAAGCGCTAATCTTGATTTCTTTTCATCGTCGATGATGATTGCTTTTACCAAACCGATTTAAATTTTAAAGGGTCAAATATCATTAAAATAGTTTAACTGAAGTGCATTTTTATGGGTGATGTCGTTATTTTTAGTGGTTTTAAATAAACCTATAATCTACACAAAATCAATGAACACAACTGGTTTCGCCTGTGTAACCTGACAATCAGGAGAGACAAAAATAAATTGTTATTAAGGGCTGTGTTGCGTTAAATATCCTGCCACATGACCATCAGTTCGACACGCGTACCTGAAGGATTGCCTGAATCATCCGAAAGATCAAATACCTTTACATTAAATTTTTCGCCGCTGCTGCTGTTTAATATTTCCAGTCTTTCCCGGGTTATCATCATTCCCCTCGATTTTGTCTCCAGGCCGTTTTCGCGCTTAATTTCCATGGCCCGTTTTCGCCCAATCCCGTCGTCGGTTATGGTAATCAACAGTATTTTTCCTTTTCGCTTAAAATCGATGGTGATGTGGCCATGGCCATTTTTATGCACCAAACCATGTATGATGGAATTTTCTACATAAGGCTGGATGATCATCGGCGGTATCCCGGTAAATTCCTCGTCAATTTCATCATCTATATTAATGGTGCAATCAAATTTATTATCGAAACGAAGCCGTTCTATTTCGATGTAATGCGCTACGGCTTTTATTTCATCGTTTAGCGGGATGATGGATTCGCGCGAATTGGAAAGGATCAATCGCATCAGTTGCGAAAACCTGCTTAGGTAACTCACGGCGAGATCGATATCTCTCGACAGAATAAAACTCTGAATGGAGTTGAGGGAATTGAAGATAAAATGCGGGTTCATCTGCAGCCTGAGGGCTTTCTGCTGAATTTCGAATAGCTGCTTTTCGATTTTGAGCACCTTTTTTTCCATGTTATGCTTACGGCGAATTCTTTTTACCCTGGAATAAATCACAAACCAAATCAGGAAAATGATCATCAGGATTAAAAATATCCTGAATAAAATCGTTTGATACCAGGGTGCTTTCACGATGATGGTAAGCGAAACCCCTTCGTTATTCCAGATGCCGTTACTGTTTGCCCCAATCACCCGAAAGATATATCTGCCCGGCGAAACATTGGTGTATTCGGCGAAATGCCTCCGGCCATCCACATAGGTCCAGTCGCGGTTGTAGTCTTCCAGGATATAGGCATATTTACTCCTGAGTGCATTGGTGAAATCGAGCGAAGAAAATTCAAAAGAAAAGAAGTTTTCGTCGTGGGATAAAACAATCGTGTCGCCATTAAGCAATTGCCCCGGCTGAGGCTTGTTGAATTTTTTAAAGGATGTAATTACAATTTCAGGCTTGTGTGGGTTCAGGCGGATATGCTCAGGTTTAAACATGTTAAACCCTCTCATGCCTCCAAAAAACATTTCACCTTTTGATGAGCGGAGGTAAGCCCCGGCGTTAAATTCATTGCTTTGCAAACCATCCGTCACATCGAAATTTACAAAAGATTCATTGGCCTTGTCAAACATAGAAATACCCCAGTTTGTGCTCATCCAGAGGTTTCCGTTTTCATCTTCAAGAATGCCGTAGATCACATTATTGGGAAGGCCGTCTTCTACTGTGTATGATTTAAACCTTTTTGTGTTGCGGTTAAAAAGCTCAAGCCCGCCGCCGCGCGTCCCAACCCAGAAATTCCCATCGGTATCCTCGTAAAGGCTGAAGAGGCGATCTGTGGTGATCTTGTTTTCGTTATGCCAGATATTTTTATAGGATGAAAATGTTGCTGAGGTACGGTGAAATTTATTCAGCCCGTCCAGCGTGGCAATCCATAAATCGCCATGCCGGTCTTCCATAAAATCATAAATGGTGTTGCTTGAAATTGAAGTTCTGTCACCGGGATCATTTTTAAATACCCTGATTTCGTGGGTAACGGGGTCGATGGTATTCAACCCTCCGTTTGTTCCCACCCAGATCACACCATATTTGTCCTCGTAAATGCTCATGACGTATGGATCACAAATGCTGTTACGATACTGAATGGATGTTTGAAAAGTATAGATTTTTCCGGTTTTTGTCTCCAGTTTTTGCAGCCCTGCATCCCGTGTTCCGATCCAAACATTTCCGTAAGAATCTTTTAATAACGACCTGACACGGTTGCTCGAGAGCTTGTTCTCGCTGGTAAAATAACTCGAAAGCTCACTCACTTTTCCTGTGGTCGAATTAAAAACACTAATACCCTGATCCGTGCCCATCCAGATCAGGTTGGGGCGGTATTCCATGAAAGCCCATACAAAACTGCTGTTAAGCGATTCCGGATCACCGGGCCTGGCTGTGTAAATATTGAACCGTGGCTTGAACCTGTCCCACACTGAAACCCCATGAAAAGTACCAAACCAGATGTTGCCCTGGGAATCTTCCCTGATGGAATAAATCCGATCGTTGTGGATATGATCGGTCAACACACCCTGTGGATTTACGTGGCGGAAAAACAGACTGTCAGGTTCCATCAGGTTGAGCCCTCCCCCATCTGTGCCCACCCAGAAATTCCCCGAAGTATCTTCAAAAAGGCTCTCAACAACATTATGGCTCAGGCTGCGGGGATCATCCGGATCGTGGCGGAAATTCCAGAACTTGTTAGTCTTTCTGTTGATCAGGCTCAACCCATTTCCGGTTCCAATCCAAATGCGGTTCCGATTGTCTTCATAAACGAACCTGACGTGGTTATCGCCAAGGCTGTTGGGATCGCCGGGGCGGTGAAGGTGTCGCATATTTTCACGGGTTTCGGGATTGTACTCAATCAGGCCAAAATCGGTTGCTATCCAATAATAACCATCTGAACTGATCATGGCATGATTAAAATTATTACTGCGTGTTCTCCGCTGGCCGGATTCGCGACTCTGAAAGCGTATTGCTTTTTGCGTTTCAAGATCAAAAAGGTTTAACCCTTTATCCGTACAAACGATAATCCTTCCCGGCTTGTCCTGTAACAAAAAATTGATGTGATTGCTGCTGATGCTGGTGCTGTCGAATGGATTATGCTTAAAAACATTTACCTTTTCCGTGGCCGGGTTAAAGCAATTCAACCCGTCATCGGTGCCTATCCAGATATTTCCATCGTCGGCCTGCAACAGGGTATTGATGATCTCGTTGCTCAGGCCGTCTTTCCGGTCGTACGTAATAAAATTGTATCCGTCATATTTATTCAACCCATCCCAGGTGCCAAACCACATGTATCCGTTCTCGTCCTGCAGGATAGTATAAACTGTATTGGCCGAAAGCCCTTTCTGCAGGATTGGATTTTCGGAGGTGATCACCTCAAAATCAAAGCCTTCCGGAGCTTGCGGAAATGCATTATTACAAAACTCCGCTGCCAGAACCAGGATGAGGGTAAAAAGCAGATGTTTTATCTTGTTCAAATTCGTATTGTTTTTTTCAAAAATAGAATAAAATTGATTGAGGAATCTGATTGAAAGGTATTTTTTGGTTTGGCATAAGCTTTCCGGAATGTGCTCAGAAAGCCCTCAGAATTCCTGATTTTTACCAGGAACTGATTTTGTATTCAGCAGCTATTAAAATATCCCGGATTGCCAGCCGTTTAGATTGTGCTAATCCTAATTTTGGCCTATGCTACTGAAAACGAAACTGATTGCCGCTTTATTTTTAATCTCTATTTCGCTAATTATTGTGATGATTTCATGCGATAATGATGATCCGCCCCCAATTGATGTGGGTTATGTTAACTTCCAGATTTATCCCAATTCTACGGAATACCTCCAGTTGAACAGCGTTGGAGGTTGGGCTTACGTAACCGCCAATGACCCAAGCCGTGGTATCATTATTTACAGATCCTCCATTGACGAGTTCAGGGCTTACGAACGCACTCCCACCTACAAGCCCGACAGTTGCTGCATTATTGATGGTAACTACAGGGAATGCACCCGGCTGGTGGTGGATGAAACCATAACGTTTGCCGTGGATACCTGCTCAGGGTCAAAATATCTGCTGCTGGATGGAGGGGTGATTGAAGGTCCCGCTTCATATCCGATGGTGCAGTACAACACCCGGTATGACGGGGAAACGCTGTATGTTTACAATTAGTAAAAGCAAATTTGCAAAAAATACAAAAGGCTGATACATTTTTGCATCAGCCTTTTTTTATGATTTATCGGATTAAAATTCTAGTACCTGTAATGATCAGGCTTGTAGGGCCCGTTAACCGGAACGCCAAGATAATCGGATTGTTCCGCCGACATCTTAGTAAGCTTCACTCCCAGTTGATCGAGGTGCAAACGCGCTACTTCCTCATCGAGATGCTTGGGTAATCTGTAAACATCAATCTCGTAATCGTCCCTGTTATTCCAGAGTTCGATCTGTGCCAGGGTTTGATTGGTGAAGGAGTTGCTCATCACAAATGACGGGTGGCCGGTGGCACAGCCCAGGTTTACGAGGCGTCCTTCGGCAAGCAGATAAATGGAATTGCCGTTCTCAAAATGATACCTGTCAACCTGTGGCTTGATATTTTCTTTGGTAACAGCAGGATCGGAATCCAGTTTTTCCACCTGAATCTCATTATCGAAATGACCAATGTTGCAAACAATAGCTTCATCTTTCATTTGCCTCATATGCTCAACAGTAATTACGTCTTTATTTCCGGTAGCCGTCACAAAAATCTGTCCCTCTTTCAGCGCTTCATCAATGGTGGTCACTTCAAAACCTTCCATAGCAGCCTGCAGTGCGCAAATCGGATCAATTTCTGTTACGATTACCCTGGCACCGTATGCCTTCATCGATTTGGCAGAACCCTTCCCAACATCGCCATAACCGAGCACAACCACAACCTTTCCGGCAATCATCACATCTGTTGCACGTTTAATGCCGTCGGCCAGTGATTCACGACATCCGTAAAGGTTATCAAATTTCGACTTGGTTACAGAGTCATTTACGTTGATGGCAGGAACCAGAAGCTCTCCACGTTCTTTCATCTGATACAGACGGTGAACACCGGTAGTAGTTTCTTCTGAAACCCCGCGCCAATCTTTTGCTGCGCGGGTCCATTTTTGCGGATCTTCCACATAAATTTTCTTGAGCAATTCCAAAATGGCTCTTTCTTCTCCGCTGCCCGGATCTTTTTTCAATAGGTCAGGATTATCTTCAATGGCTTTGCCCATGTGAATCATCAGGGTTGCATCACCACCATCATCAACGATCAGTTGTGGGCCATGTCCATCGGGAAAAGAGAGTGCCTGGCTTGTGCACCACCAGTATTCGTCGAGTGTTTCACCTTTCCAGGCAAATACCGGAACACCAGTTTCAGCAACGGCAGCGGCTGCATGATCCTGTGTTGAGAAAATATTGCAACTTGCCCAGCGCACATCCGCACCAAGTTCAACCAGTGTTTCAATTAAAACAGCCGTTTGAACGGTCATATGCAACGAACCACTGATGCGCACATCCTTCAGGGGCTTTTCCGCCGAATATTTCCTGCGCACAGCCATCAGGCCGGGCATTTCCTTTTCGGCGATTTCAATCTCTTTTCTACCCCATTCGGCAAGTGAGATATCTTTAACTTTGTACTTTAAATTAGCGTCAACTACTAAATTTTCCATGCTGATATAATTATTATGTTTGATTTTCCAAAAAAACGGCTGCAAAATTAGCCTTTTATCGCAATCCTAACAAATGGTTGATTTGCTTGTTCATGGGATGTGGTGTTTACAAATGTTGACAGGACGGGGAGAAGAGTTTGGATTTTTAGAGGTTTGAGAAGTTAGCGGCATGGGGTTTTGGAAAAATGGAGTAATGGGGTATTGGAAAAATGGAGTTATGGGGTATTGGAGTATTGTGGTTGGAATGAGAAGTTTTAGAGGCCCTGGCTGCCGGGGGTGTTCAAAAAAAGCGCCCAGGGTGTAGCATAAAGCGCAGGAAGAAGATACAGATGATAAACATGACAACACTGATAGCGATTTTCAATTAACCAATCCTGAATTCAGGGAATAAAATTTAACAAATCATGTGTGGAAGATATTCATTTGCGCCGGATCTCAAAATTGTTAATGAGCACTACAACATTACCGTAAACGACAACGACCTGGACGTAAACTACAACTGCGCTCCCAGCCAGCAACTGCCGGTCGTCAGCAACGACAGGCCCGGTGAACTCAGCAGGCATCACTGGGGACTGATCCCCTTCTGGGCGAAGGATAAAAAAATCGGTTACAAAATGATCAACGCACGTGGTGAAACCATCACGGAGAAAGCATCCTTTAAAAACGCTTTTAAAAAACGACGCTGCCTGATACCTGCAGATGCCTTTTACGAATGGAAGCGCATGGACAACCCGAAGGAAAAGATTCCCTATCGTATTTACCTGAAGGATCAGCCCATATTTTCGATGGCCGGCATCTGGGAAGTGTGGAAAGCTCCTGCCGGTGAGTATATCCGGTCCTTTTCCATCATAACCATTTCACCCAACAAGCTTATGGCCGAAATCCACGACCGCATGCCCGTGATTTTATCCAAAAAAGATGAAAAAGCCTGGTTGGAATCTGACAACCAGGATGAATTGCTGGGATTAATAAAGCCTTTTCCGGAAGAAAAAATGGACGCTTACCGCATTTCAAACCTGGTGAATTCGCCACGCAACAATTCAAAGGAAATTACCGAACCGGTAGAACCCTAAAACTATTTACCCTCATTCAGGTCATTCATATATGCATCATCCAGTTTGCCTTCCTTGCGCAGTTGGCGCTCCATCTGGCGCTTGCGCCTTTTCTCTCTGCGCTCTTCATTGCCGCCACGGATGGTAGTTTTTACTCCGCTTAACGCGGATTTAGTCAAATAATTAAAAAATGATTTTTGTTTGTCGCGCGGGAAGTAGATTTCACCGTCTCTGAAAAACAGGATTAACTTGGGATTGTTACGCCTGACAACGAACGTGTTGGCTATAAATGAGGCGATGGACTCACCAAATCCCCGCGTTTGAAGCGTTTCTTTATCAATAAGCCGGATATGCATTTTCCGGTACTTGAAATCCATATCTCCCCGCGATAAATCATTATTGGCTTGAAAATCAAAAGTCAACATTTCGTTATATCCTTTGGTAACTTTCACAAAGGCCACATGTTCAAGAATCGGATTCAGCGCAGTCATATCAATATGATTCAGCACCCCATTGGCTTTAAAAAAATCATTGTCTTTTTTCAGGTTAAACGCCAGGTTCAGGTCTAAGCCCGCCTCACCCATCAGCCTGGCCGAAGCATTGAATCCCATCAGCGAATCCCGGGCGATTTTGGAGGTGTCGTTGGTAATGTTTCTCCCCTGCAGGTTTATTTCGGTGAACCAGATTTCACCCGGCTGCAAAGCCGGAGGCCTGTATTCACGGTATTTAAACGAAGAATTACGAACAATGAAAGTATCTACCCTGACTTTATAGTCCAGGCTCTTCAAAGCTGAAGCCGGCAATTTGGGATAATGATTTTCAGGGAATGGATACGCTTTACTTCGAAAATCATCTCCGGCAAGATTATCGAGTTCTGCTTTATCCACTTGCAGGTTGCGATTGGTCAGGAAATCAACAATGTGAAAATTTGTGAATTTCAGGCTGTCGAATACAAATTCGAGCCGGTCGGTTTGCACACCAACCCTGGCCGCAAATACAGAATCGCTATAATTGGGCTGAAGAAACCCGCTATCGATTTTCAAAATTGCATCACTGCTTGAATAGCGGATATTCGCGGCACCAAAATCATAAAGACTGTCGGCACTGGTTTCCCGGAACTGACGAATGGCAAAGTCAAGATCATCCGAATACAAAAAGCGGTTACCAAAAATCCGTTGTGTTGAGTCCACCAAAATATTCTTAAGCCTGAAATCGATTTGCTCAAAAAGATACGCTCCTTTGCGTGGTTGATTGTCGTCGGTGATTTTGAGCCTGATATCGCTGAGTGAAATATCATTGGCCTGAATTTCATGAAAATGACCGGCAATCATCTCATACAAATCCAGCGGCTGCGATGTAGCTCCCGAAGGTTTCCCGCCCTGTGGCTTTCGGTTAAAAATCAAATCGGGACGATCGATATCAAGCCTGTCCAGCCGGATTCGCTTATCGATTACCAACCCGTAATAATCCAGTCCCGAAGTACTCAACGAACCCATGTTCATCTTCGAACTGCTACCTTTCACAGCTTTTTCTCTTGCAATGTAATTGATGGATTCGATGGACAGGTTTTGTCCGGCCGTGGTCAGTTTAAAATCTTCCAGCGTAAGTTTATCGCTTGTTTCCGAAAGCCGGATGATACTATCAACGGCAATTTGAATATCCGAGGCAAACATCAGGTTGGATTGGCTCATGGTAGTTTGCTCGTCCAGGTCAAAATCCAGAACCGATAAATTCAACCCTTCAGCATAAACATAATTTGAAGCCGTATCCCCGATGATTTCCAGGGCAACAGATCCGTTCGATAACATAATGCTGTCAATACTGAACGCCGATACCTGCTTAAGCAAAACCGGTTTGATAACTGTTGGATCAAAATCCACGAAAGAAAAAGGTATCTTTCTCGGGGCGTTGTTGTGGATAACCAAAACCGATGGCTTGTCCAGAAGCATTTTCCCGGCCGAGATGGTATTATCCTCATAGAAATCAATCACCGGAAAATCATGCAAAGAGAGTATTGGCAATTCAAAGCGAACTGAGGAAGGGTTTTTCTGAATCGCGCTGTCAACCGGTAAAAAGTTAACACCTTTAACAATCATCAGCGAATCCGTTGATGAAAGCTCAATCCGTTCCACATAAGCTTCCATCCAGGAATTTCGAATCGGTATATCAATATTCCGTATCGTTGCCTCGATTTGTGAAAATCCCGGCTTATCACCCTTTTGTTCAAGGTTATTTAATGCCAGGTCGAAATTCCCAATTTCAGTTATGCGACCTTTCCCCACCTGTTTTAAGACATCCAGTTTACCATTGCTGATGCCGACATTCCCGAAGTAATATGATGTAGTGGGTTCAGTTTGATTTCCTGCGCGTTTATTCGCAGAATCCGGAAGAAAGAGCGTAATTGCGGGATTTTCCAGTTGAACCGAGTCGATAAAATATTCCTGCCGGAAATAAAAATTTTGGTAATCCACCCCGAATGCCTCAACCGATGCCGCGTTCAGCAATAAAGGAAGTTTATGGGGGAATCCCTTCAGGGTATCGATTTTTAATTGGTTAATAACCAGATCAGAAGTACGTGTATCCATCCGCAACTGATCAATTACCAAAGCATGTCCGGCTTTGGGAATATTTACATCCAGGTTTTTTCCGTTAAACTCAATGCCTGATGAATACAGCATTCGCGAACTGTCCCGGCTCGATTTATCCAGTTGAAAATCATAAAAATGCAAATCCAGTTCCCCTTTGGCCCATGTGGCATCTTCAATTTGCTCACCAGCCAAAATATTGACTTTAGAATTCCTGAATTCAATATCGCTGATTTGGATAAATTTCAGATGATCGCTGATGAGTGGATACAAATCATAAAGGTCAATTTTATTTGGGCTGTCTGTTTTAATCCTTTGCAATTCGACACTCAATCCATCTGCAACAAAGCTTTTCAGATCAATTGATCTGTTTAAAAAATCCGATTTAAAATCCCTTCCCAAAATCTTTAGCTCCGCTACATTCACACGCAATTTATCATTTGGATCACCCGCAGTTTTATCCAGGTTTACGCCATCCAGCCTGATTCGGCTCAATGCCGTATTCACCGAAAGTGATGAATAAGAAATATCAAATCCGGCCTCCCGCAACGACAAATCCTGGCCATGGCTGATCAATAAAAAATCATCAAGAAACAAAAAATCTTTGCGCTGCTCAAATGTCGCCGGGTCAATCAACAACCGGATCAGCGTAAGGTCAAAATCAGGCAGGTTGAATTGCTCCAAACCCTTAATACCCTCGCCCGGAATAAGTAAGCCTGCATTTTCAAACTTGATCCTGCCTATTTTTACCCGCTCAAAATTTTCCGATACTGCTTTATAAAGTTCAGTTGCAAAAGATCCGGGATCAAACCCTCCCTTCCCGGTCTGGTGATGCAAATTCAAAACCATGCCGGTGCGGATAAAAGTAATTTCCTTTAAATCAATAATCCGGGATTCCATAATTGTGGTGGGGTCAAAACCTTTGATAATAAGCCCGGGTATCTTAAATTCAAGCACATTCACCGAGTCTTTTAGCTGGCTGATGCTGGCCGATCTGAGGTGAATTTCATCCGATACTGACGATACTTCCAGATGGGCAAACCGAATATTCAGGGGGCCCTTTTGATAGTAAAATCTACCATCGTCGAGCTGCAGCCCCAGGCTATCCGAGAAAAACAGCTTTTCCTGATTCTGATGGGATATGGAATCGAGATGAAAATGGTTAACTGCAATACTGAAATCATGAACTTCCAGGCGCTCTTCAATCCCACCGTTATCGAGTTCCAGAACAAAGGAGCCTTTGTTCAGCCTGAAACTTTCAATCTTCAGGATATCGATGTACGATTCGATGTGTGTATGCAGCTTCCGGTGATCGAAAGACTTTTCAACTTTCAATGAATCAGGCTGATGCCGGATGATTCCGGAATAATGCACGGCTGGGTTTTCCACCCAGAACTCCTCAATAATGAGTTCACGCTTCCAGAACGATCGTAACCAGCTGGCTCCTTTTAAATGAAGTTCCGGCACCCCAATACTTTTCAGATTTACGGAATCATTTTCCATCCAGACTGAATCCGGCTGTAGGTTAACACCTTCAAAGCTGATTTCGCGACTGAATACATTCAGGCCAACCTTTTCGAAGCTCAGCACATATTTTCCACCGGTTTCGCTGCTGACTATTTCGCTGAGGGTCCGTCCAATAATGCGGTCGGCATACAAATTAAGGAGAATCGGGAATACGACGAGCAATAAAAATGCCATCGCAGAAATGGAATATATCAACAGCTTCCTGACCCGTTTTCGCCTGGCAGGTTTGGATTTTGATACCTGATCCGGTGTATCTGATTTGCCCTGATTTTGGTCGCCGTTGTTTTTCAAAAATCTCTCCTGATAAATTTCTTCAAATGTACAAGATTTTTATTTGATTTATCAGACCAAAAAGCGAAAAAGTACTTTATCAATTTAGATTACCTACCAATGGAATTTACTGAAGAATTGATTTATTGCAGGATAATCTTTTTACGAAACTCCCTTGCACCGGCAATAACCCGAAGAATGCAGGGCCCATGACAGTTTAATTTTTCAGGCTCCCAGGTTGTTTTTTGTTTTCCGGCTGAAGTGGCAAACCATTGCTTTTCGCTGAGCAACTTTCCGTTCAGATCATAGAGCTGAAACTTAACCTCTCCTGGTTCATTGAGCGTTAGTGATACTTCCAAAAAATCGCTTACCGGATTGGGAAATACCAGAAATTCAGGTTCAGATTCGGTGATCCGGTTTAC
>JAGYLT010000319.1 GCA_018400545.1 Bacteroidales bacterium | reverse complement strand
CTTTTTAACCCCACGTCCTTCAGGGCGTGGCAATGGATCACGATTTTCGTGATTTATGTAGGTTAAACTGGACTATTCATAAATTTGTGTGAATTAATTACGCGGTAATTCAATAGATGTTTTTATGAATAATTCAGTGAAAATGGCTGGATGAATTCAAAAATGTAAACCGGAAAATTTTTTGCATATGAAACCTTTATTAATTGTAATAACCTTGATCTTATCCACGGTTGTTCTGGCCCAGGAAAAGAACAAAATCATTGTAGATGAAAAACTGAATAAAAAGGTGCTGATTGGCCCTTGCGACCGCGATGGCCTTCAATCGGAAGTATTTGCCGAATATTATAAAAAGGAGTATGGGGCTTACGAATTAGACGAAGCCAACATCAAAAAAATTAAAGCATTAAAAAAAGGTGTTGAAATTGTTATCGTAATGGCATCCTGGTGTCACGACAGCAAAGAACAGGTGCCCAGGTTTTTTAAAATATTGGACGAGGCCGGAATAAAAGATTCAAAGCTTACGCTGATAGCAGTAAATCGGGAAAAAGCTGCCGGCGAAACTGACATTTCAACCCTGGATATTCAAAGGGTGCCCACCTTTATTTTCTATAAAAAAGGCAGGGAGATTGGCCGGATTGTTGAATCACCAACATCATCACTCGAAAAGGATATGCTGCTCATTCTCACCATGGGATCGTAATAAAAACAGTAATGCGGGTTTTTTATACCATTACCGAAGTCAGGGAATTCCTGGATCAAAAACAGGAGCAGGGACTGAAAATCGGGTTTGTTCCCACAATGGGGGCATTGCATCGCGGGCACATTTCGCTGCTTCAACAGGCCAACCTTGAAAATGATGTAGTGGTTTGCAGCATTTTTGTAAATCCCATCCAGTTCAATAAAAAGGAGGACCTCGACAATTATCCGAGAACACTTTCAGATGATATCAAAAAACTTGAGGAGGTGAGCTGCGATGTACTTTTTGCGCCAACCGTAAAAGAAATGTATCCCGAACCCGTACTTTATAAATTCGACTTTGGGCATTTGGATAAAGTATTGGAAGGTGCCCACCGTCCCGGGCATTTCAATGGCGTGGCGGTGGTAGTAAAAAAACTTTTTGAAATAGTTAAACCACACCGGGCTTATTTTGGGATGAAGGACTACCAACAGTTGAGGATCATCCAAACCATGGTAAAAAAGCTCGAAATGAATGTTCAGGTTGTACCATGTCCCACTCAACGCGAAAAAGACGGCCTGGCCATGAGCTCCCGCAATGTACGCCTTACCCGGCACGAGCGTTCAATCGCTCCGGCAATCAGTAAGGTTTTACAGGCAATAAAGGGAAAAGTGGGAAAAATCACACCTGAGCAGGCGGAAAAATGGGCGACCAGCCAGCTAAACAAATTCAGCGAAATGGATGTTGAATATCTTTCCATTGTAGGCGCCGAAGATCTCTTACCGGTTAAAACATGGGATGCGAAATCCGGCGTGGTTGCCTGCGTAGCTGTAAACCTTGGGAAAGTAAGGCTGATCGATAATCTGATTTTATTTTAGTAATTTTGCCGCCATTATGCAGATCGAAGTATTGAAATCGAAAATTCACAGGGCTACGGTAACCGAGGCCAATCTCCATTATATCGGCAGTATTGCCATTGATGAAGATTTAATGGATGCATCAAACCTCATCGAGAATGAGCGGGTGCATGTGTACAACATCACCAATGGTGAGCGCCTCGATACCTACGTTATCAAAGGCGAAAGAGGCTCCGGGGTGATTTCTCTGAACGGTGCTGCAGCGAGAAAAGTTCATGTTGATGATCTGATTATCATCGTCTCCTATGCAAGCATGGATTTCGAAAAAGCCAAAGCCCATAAACCGGCGATTATCTTCCCCGATCACGACAACAAATTGTAGCGGCCTTGAAAAAAAAAATCCTTGCGGCATTTAAAATCGTTTTTTTTCTTTCCATTGGGATTTTCTTCATATGGCTCTTTTTGCGTAAGCTAACTAACGAGCAGAAACTTGAAATATGGAATTCGTTTATTCACGCGGATTTCAGTTGGCTTGTGCTGGCGCTGGTCATTGGCTTTTTCAGCCACCTGGTTCGTGCCATGCGCTGGCGTATGCTCCTTGAACCCATCGGGTATAAACCCGGGCTTTCCAATACATTTCTGGCTGTTATGATCGGATATTTTGCCAACATGGCCCTGCCACGGTTGGGAGAGGTAACCCGCTGCGGCGTTTTAAACAAATATGAACGCATACCACTTAATAAATCCATCGGAACTGTGTTCGTCGAGCGCAGCATCGATATGGTGGTTTTTATCATACTGTTCTTCGTTAACCTGATCATTTTCTTTGATAAGCTCGAGCATTATGTGGATGAAAAGGTGTATGCGCCATTAAGTGAAAAGTTCAGTATTAATGCCGATACAACGTTCTACCTGATTTTATTAATTTCAGTTTTGGCAATCGTGACGATCCTCTTTTTTATTTTGCGAAAAAGAATATCCCATTCGGGACTTTACAAAAAAGTCAGGGAATTGCTCCTGGGGTTCTGGCACGGCCTGTGGTCGGTAACAAAAATTAAAAAGCCGGTTGCGTTTATTTTTCAATCGTTTCTGATATGGGCACTGTATTTTTTCATGATCTATGTGTGCATTTTCAGTCTGGGTGAAACAAGCCATCTAAGTGTGGATGCCGGGCTTTCGATGCTTATTTTCGGATCGATCGGGATTATGATCGTGCAGGGCGGTATTGGGATTTATCCGGCCATCATAGCTGAAACCCTTGCCATTTATGGCGTTCAGGCAACTACCGGCTATGCATTGGGCTGGCTTACCTGGACGGCTCAAACCCTGTTGATTGTGATTCTCGGAATTATTTCGCTTATTATTTTACCATTATTAAACAGGAAACCTCAACATGAAAAAACTTAAGGTTTTACAATCGAAAATCGTAACGGATGCTGAAGAGCTAAAACGCCGGCTGGCTTACTGGAATTTTAAAGATCAGAAAGTGGTCTTTACCAATGGTTGTTTTGATATTTTGCATAAAGGCCACATCGATTACCTGGCCAGGGCTGCTGCCAAGGGCGATGTGCTGGTTGTCGGGCTCAATACCGATGATTCGGTCAGAAGGATAAAGAACACCGGCAGGCCTGTTCAGGATGAGGATTCCAGGGCGCTGATACTTGCTGCCCTCCACGTTGTGGATGCCGTGGTGTTGTTTGATGAAGATACACCTGCAAATCTTATCAGAACGGTTAAGCCCGAGGTTTTGGTTAAAGGC
>JAGYLT010000318.1 GCA_018400545.1 Bacteroidales bacterium | reverse complement strand
TTCAGTTTGAGTTTCTGGATGTGAATGATGAGAAGTGTGCCATCATCAAAGTCAGGACCGACCTGCGAAACCTCTCCTTCGACTCCGGAAAAAATCTGGCCAAAGATGTGGAGTTTAAAAACGGTGAGTACTGGCTGTATGTTTCGCCGGGTGAAAAAAGGCTAACCGTGATCAAAGAAGGATTTATCACGCTGCATTATCCCATCAAAATACCCATCAGGCCGTCAAAGGTGTATGTGCTGGAAATTACCAATAAAGAAAAAGGCTCGGCGGCAACCGGATCGATGATTATCAATACAATGCCTTCGGAGGCAGATGTGAAAATTGATGAACTTTCAGGCGTAAACCTGACCACGCCTGCCGAACTGCAAAACTATCCCGCCTTTCCTTATTCGATCACCATTTCGAAAGATCGATACCAGGAAATCGACACCGTGCTCAGCATCCATCCACAGGAGGAAATCACACACAATCTAATGCTGGTACCCAAATGGGGCGACCTGATCATTTCCGTAGAGCCCATGGATGCGGAAGTTTACATTGATGGTGAATATTTTGGTACCGGAAACCAGGAACTGATCAGTGAGCAAAGCGGGATTGATATTGGCGAACATACCGTTTCCGTGCAAAAGGACAACTATTACAGCAGTGAAAAAACCATCGAAATAACAAGGGGCAATAATGGTACACTTGAATTCAGCCTTGTGCCCAAAACCGGCTTCCTGAGTATTGATGTTTCACCTGCGGATGCCCGTGTTCTACTCAACGGGAAACCGCTTGAATTGCCTTATGCTGATTCGCTGCTGATTGGAAATTATGAAGTTTCCATATCCAGGCCGGGTTACAGGAAGGTTAACAAAACCATTACGTTATCAGAAAATCAGCACCTCGACATTTTTGAAACACTGGAACATACGCGCCAGGTAAGAATAACCTCTGAACCCACAGGCGCTTCAATTTATCTTGGTAAGGAATACATGGGAACCACCCCTGAAAATGTAACCCTGACTTATGGTGAAAACCCGTTAACCCTTCAAAAAGAAAATTTCGAGGACCTGGAGGGAAAAATTGAAGTTACCTCAGAAACGGACAGGTTTAATTTTGTGATGGAACCGGCCAAATATGATATCACCATTAACACCGCACCTAATGGTGCAAACATTTATCTCAACGACCGTTTATATAAAAACAGCCCGCTGAACCTAAAAGTCCCCTATGGCACCTATCATGTAAAACTGGAGAAATACGGCTATTTCAGGAAAAGAAAAATCATCAGCGTCTCTTTTAACAACCAAACCTTCAATTTCAGGCTCTCTCCCCTGAGGCATGTTAGGTTTGGCGTTGTGCGTGGCGCAGATTCATGGGGTGGGGAAATTACCTATGTTGAAGATTTATTCGGTTTAACGCTCGGATATTTTCAGCCGCCCAAAAAAACTTTTGAGCCCGGCATTGATTATGAAAACATTGAACCGGATGATTATTTCGACCTGGATCCGCGGGAACCCGTTGGCGAAGAGTCAAACAGCGATTCAACGAGTTTTAAGATCATTGCCAAAGGGCACATGTTCCTGAATAAAGTGCCCACATTTTCGATTGTGCTTGGCATGGCCATGGGAAAAATCCATTACTCCAATGTTTACCAGGCTTCTGCAAACTACGAAAACGCCAGTTCAGGAACAACCATCCGGAGGGGTGAATACTATTCGGTTGCCGGCAAAGGAAAATTTAAAGTGAGCCCGATTTTGGGTATCTCACTGCGGTTTTTCAGATATTTTTATGCCGGCGCCGATTACTGGTTCCTCACCGAGAAAGACACCCAGCTTTTTTTTAACGGGGGTATTTGTTATCCATTGAAATAGAACATTTGGCAGTTATCCAATCCATCCGGTTTTTTCATCTCCACATCATATTCTCATTCCGAAAACACATTCGGAACATCTTACCCAAATCAGGTTACGATATTAAACTTTATGTAAAAATTACCATATCATCCATCGGGGCTTCATAAAGTGTTTATTTTTGCACACTTCATAAAACAATTCAATTTATAATGGAAACAATCAAACAGTCAAAAGTCGCAGCATTGCTCAAAAGCACCGATACCGACAGGATGGTGAACGTTAAAGGATGGGCGCGCTCGCACCGGGGCAGCGGCAAAATATCGTTCATCGCACTCAACGATGGCTCCATCATTCACAGCATTCAGGTGGTTGTGGAACGGGAAAATTTTGATCCTGAACTACTCAAAGGCATCACCAACGGTGCAGGTATTTCGGTGAACGGCAAACTGGTGGAATCCAAAGGAAAGGGACAGGCTGTTGAAATTATAGCTACCGAGATAGCGCTTTATGGCAAAGTGGACCAGGAAACCTATCCTTTGCAAAAGAAAGGCCACAGCATGGAATTTCTCAGGACCATCGCCCACCTGCGACCGCGCACCAATACTTTCGGGGCTGTGCTCAGGATACGTCATGCGCTGGCTTTTGCCATTCATAAATATTACAACGACCGCGGTTTTTATTATCTGCATGCACCCATCATCACCGGCTCGGATGCCGAAGGGGCCGGAGAGATGTTCAGGGTAACAACCCTGGACCCAAAAAATCCACCCACAAACGAAAAAGGAGAAGTGGATTACAACCAGGACTTTTTTGGTAAGCAGACAAACCTCACCGTTTCCGGCCAACTGGAAGGCGAACTTGGCGCCCTGGCCCTTTCGCTGGTTTACACCTTCGGGCCAACCTTCCGGGCCGAAAACTCCAATACCCCACGCCACCTCGCCGAATTTTGGATGATCGAACCCGAAATGGCATTTTATGATATCCACGACAACATGGACCTGGCCGAAGATTTCCTGAAATATCTTGTAGAATATGCGCTGGATAACTGTATGGATGATCTGGAATTCCTGAATAAAATGTTTGATAAAGAACTCATCGGGCGGCTGAAATCCATCGTTAGCGTAAAATATGAACGGTTAACCTACACCAAAGCCATCGAAATTCTGGAGCAATCGGGGGGTAAATTTGAGTTCCCGGTTAAATGGGGCGTTGATCTGCAGGCTGAGCATGAGCGCTACCTGGTGGAACAGCATTTTAAAAAGCCGGTAATTCTCACCGATTATCCACGGGATATCAAAGCTTTTTACATGAAGCAGAATGATGACGGCAAAACCGTTCGCGCGATGGATGTACTCTTCCCCACCATCGGCGAAATCATTGGCGGATCGCAGCGTGAAGAAAACCTGGAAAGCCTGCAAAAACGGATCAAGGAGATGGACATTCCGGAAAAAACCATGTGGTGGTA
>JAGYLT010000317.1 GCA_018400545.1 Bacteroidales bacterium | reverse complement strand
ACGTTGGAGGCCAAATTATATTTACAGTTCCGGAGTACCAACAAGCAACAAAAATTCAGCCATCAAATCTTCTGAAAACGCTTCCGGAAATTCAATGGGAAATCAACGAGGCTGATGGTTTTCAGAATTTAAGCCCCACTGCCGATGGCCAGGAACAACAAATTGACCTTTACGAAGGCTGGAACAGTATCTCCACCTATTTGATACCGGACATTTCAAATATCGAATTACTACTGAATCCCATTGTGGATGAGTTGATTATTATGCAAAACCTGACCGAAGTATGGTATCCTGACGGGGGAGTCAATACAATTGGAACGTGGGAAGAGAATGCGGCATTTAAAATCAAGGTAGCAGAAGATGTGTCATTTTCTATAACAGGTACAGCAGCGGAGCAATCCAACATCGAGCTGGCTGAAGGCTGGAATTTAGTTCCTGTTTTATGTCACCATTCGGTAGAAATAGAAGAGCTATTCTCTCCCATACTCAGCGACCTGATTATAATCAAAGACATTGCAGGGGTGGGAATTTATTGGCCCCAGTATGGCATCAGTACACTGGATGAGCTGCAGCCCGGTAAGGCATATTTTGTAAAAATGACAACTCCGGCAACTTTGGAATTCCCTTGTCAGGGCGATGAATTTGTTTGTGGAGTAAGCACAATAACCGACTCGGATAACAACATCTACACGACCATTGAAATCAATGGCAGATGCTGGATGGCCGAAAATTTGAAAACTACAAAATACCGCAACGGAAGCGAAATTGAAAATGTTGTAGATAATTCATTGTGGGCCAACAATACCACCGGTGCATATTCGTGGTACAACAACGACGTGTCATGGAAAGATTTATATGGCGGCTTGTACAACTTCAAAGCTGTATCCAACATCCATGCTATCTGCCCTGAAGGATGGTATGTGCCAACACTTGATGATTTCAACGCACTCAGAAGTTTCGTAACACAATACTCTACCAGTCCCGGAGCCAACCAATTAAAATCATGCAGGCAGATCAACTCTCCTTTGGGTGGAGATTGCGCTACCGAACAACATCCAAGATGGGATGCCAATGCTACATTTTTTGGAGAAGACACGCACGGATTTTCCGGGTTACCGGGTGGATTGCGTTCCAATGGCGGACAATTTCTGTACCAGGGCACCGGTGCCTACTGGTGGTCTTCCAACGTTTGGGACCAGGGGCCCACCAGCGCATGGTGGCTGAGGCTTCAGCACAATTCAGGCAATGTTGCCGTATCTTTTTCAATCAACAGGGAAGGAATGTCTGTTCGCTGCATCAAAGATGAAGCAACAGGAGCCATACTACCAACGGTAATAACCTCTGAAGTAGTTGATATTACAGCCAATACTGCCATTGCAGGTGGAGACGTCAGCTCAGACGGCGGGAGCCCCGTAACCCACCGGGGAATTGTGTGGAGCAGCCAACCCCTACCTGATGTTGACACCAACGAAGGATTATTAGATTTTGGCTCCGGCACCGGTGAATTTACTACGGAACTTCAGGGTTTATCACCTTCGACCAATTACTACCTAAGGGCCTATGCTGCCAATAACATTGGAATTGTTTACGGAGAAGAGGTATCATTTACTACTTCTGAAAATAGCGCCGTATTTGAGTGTGGAGACTTTTTAACTGACCAAAGGGACGGCCAGGTATACAGCACAGTGCAAATCGGCAGTCAATGCTGGATGGCTGAGAACATTAATATTGGAGAGCTGATTTCGGGCGACACAGAATCAACCGATAATGGGATCATAGAAAAATATTGCTTCAATAATAATGAGGCCAATTGCGATACTTATGGCGGATTATATAAATGGGACGAAATAATGAGCTACAGCCTGATGCCGGGCGCCCGTGGCATCTGCCCGGAAGGATGGCACATTCCTACCGAAGAGGAGTTTTGTACGCTCGAACTGGAGGTAGATCCCACAACCGACTGCGAAGCACTATTCGACTGGAACAGCGGTACTGATGGTGGTGGAAAGTTAAAAGAAGAAGGCACTGCACATTGGCTTGCTCCAAACCTTGGTGCTACCAACAGCAGCGGGTTTACAGCGCTACCGGGCGGTTTTTTGATTGGAACGGGCTTTAACTCGATTCAATACCAGGGCAGTTGGTGGACATCAACTGCTGAGGGTGAAAATTTTGCATTCGTCCGCCAGTTAAGTTACGGTTTTCAAACAGTTTTCCGTACCTATCATAGTCGAACTGTTTTTGGCAACTCTGTACGCTGTATGAAGGACGAAGAATAAACGTATTTGTTATCGGACCTTTGTTTATCAGAATACTCAGGGGCTGCTTTTCCTCACTTTTTGGATTACTAAAATCGTAGTGGTCAGGTATTTTTCCGGGATGATTTATTTTCCTTTATAAAAATTTTGAAAATGTAATAATGAAATTTTCATTTTCTTAACAAAAAGGAAAACTATTTATACCTTTACAGGAAATTTAATTACCAACAAAACCAGAAAGTGAGGTACACATGACAAAACAAATTTTAATTTTTTCGCTGCTTACACTGCTTTTTGCAGGTTGCGCCAATCCGGTTCAGGAAAAAACTGTGGACATCGAGCAAGAGAAAGCTGCCATTCAGTTTGTTCTTGAAAAGTATGTAACTGCCAATGAATCACAGGACATGGAGATTATCAAAGATATCTGGTGCCCATCAGACCGGATAGTAAGCTTTGGCACCGAATCCGGTGAAAAGCTCATAGGAATTGATGCCATCCGCAAAGCTGTGCAAAAGCAATTCAATACATTTACCGATACCTACATTTCCAAGCGCGATCAGATTATCGAAGTCAACGAAACCGGAAATACTGCATGGTTTTCGGAGATCATCAACTACAATTTTATTCATGAGGGCACTCCTTACAGTTACGAGGGCTTGCGCTATACAGGCGTATTGGTAAAAAAGGATGACAAATGGAAACTGGTACAAACACACATGTCGGTACCTGAAAAACCAAGAGCCAGATAAAAGGCTTTTTGCAGAAAATCAAAAACCGCGGATCATTGACATGATGCGCGGTTTTTTTTGTTTCCTGCCTTCGGCTTTCAACTGATTTGATTCATCGGTCTTAAATCAGATTTCTTTATGAACAGCCAACTTGTTTAATCCTTTATGGTGAGCATTGGGATGTACTTTGCCTTTGCGCAGTTGCCTCTGCTCTGATTCGGACAGATGAATTATCTCCATGCACTCAGTGGAACAACATGATTGAAACTTGTCGGCACAATCTGCGCACTGAATGAAAAGCAAATGACAGGCATCGTTGGCACAGTTCACATGA
>JAGYLT010000316.1 GCA_018400545.1 Bacteroidales bacterium | reverse complement strand
CAATCCGGGCAATTACACCGAGCGTAACCGCGGAAAGGTGAACTTTACCGATGCCGAATACGATGCCTCAATGGAAAAGATCAGGGAAAATCTCACACCACTAATCCGCATCTGCAAGGCAAACGGAACAGCCATCCGCATTGGTTCGAACCACGGATCCCTTTCAGACAGAATTATGGATCGTTACGGCGATACTCCGGAGGGCATGGCTGAATCTGCAATGGAGTTTGCGCGGATATGCCGTAAAATGGATTTTCACAACCTGGTATTTTCGATGAAAGCCAGCAACACGCGGGTGATGGTGTATGCAACCCGGCTGCTCGTAAAAAAAATGATGGATGAAGGCATGGATTATCCCATACACCTTGGCGTGACCGAAGCCGGCGATGGCCGGGAGGGCAGGATTAAATCTGCTGTCGGGACCGGAACATTGCTTGGCGATGGAATTGGTGACACCATCAGGGTTTCGTTAACCGAAGATCCCGAAAATGAAATCCCGGTAGCCCGTAAAATTGTGGATTATATCCACCAGGAAAAAGCTGCTTTCTCATCAAATATTTTTGAACCGTTTTTCTATTCACCCTTTGCATTCAACCCACGACGATCTGAAAGATTCCGGGAAATTCCGCACACAAAAATGCCGGTTGTGATTGGTGATAAACATTCCAGCCCAAAACCGGATTTGAGTTTTGAAGCGTTGACATCTTTCAACCTGGTAGAGATGGATACTCAGGCTCACCAACCAAAAATACCATCCAACGCTGTGCTATTGCTAAATTCCACAGCCTCTCCGGCATTCCGGGCTTTCAGATCTTTTTTTAAAAAACTAAAAGACACAGGCCTGAAAAACCCGGTCGTCCTAACCAAAAACTATCATTCTTTCGGGGATACCCTGGCCATTGAGGCCGCCATTGATTTCGGACCGCTTTTCCTGGATGGTTTTGGTGATGGGTTATATCTCAAATCCCAAACTGAATCTCCGCATGAACGCAACGCGCTGGCTTTTGACATCCTGCAGGCTTCCGGAGCGCGCATCTCAAAAACCGAATTCATTGCCTGCCCTTCCTGTGGCCGCACACAGTACGACATTCAGGCATCACTAAAGAAAATTAAAACCGCCACTGCACATCTTTCCGGGTTAAAAATTGCCGTGATGGGATGCATCGTAAACGGGCCCGGAGAAATGGCAGACGCCGATTATGGATATGTAGGCATGGGCTCAGGCAAGGTAGCCCTGTACAAAGGAAAAAAACAGGTACGCAAAAATGTGGATGAAACAGATGCACTTGAGGCACTCGTCGGGATGATTAAAGCCTCCGGAGACTGGATTGACCCGCAGCATTAATTGGAGGCTTTCCCTAAAGCCGGGCTGACCAATTCATTGCCATCGCACCCCCTCAACCGGAAGGGAAAGCCACTCGTCATCAGAACGTTAACCGGATATCTACTTCGTTGAATTTGGAGGAAACAGTTTGTATTGACCAAACTAACCCACACTGGTCCCGGAATATAAATTAAAAAAAACATATTCCAGGCTACTGCATGTTTCAGAATTTATTCTATATTTGGCAAACATTGAGCAAGAGCAGTTTTTTTCATTTTTATTCATTAAAACCTAACGTTATGAAGAAAGTATTTACAATTGGTAAACTTTTTATTATTGTGCTGGCTATGGCATATGGCAGCACACTGGTTGCGCAGCCTCAGGGCGATTATATTGCAGCCATTGGCGAAGGAAACGACGAAAAGAAAATCGTTTTGTTTAATCCGGATGATGGTTCACTTGCCATTGACAACTACATCATCCTGGAAACATTTGATGTTGGAACCGTAAAGCATGTGATGAAAGTACAGGAGGAACTGTGGATTTCCGACCAGACCAAAGACAAAATTTACCGGTTCGACACCGAAGGCAACCTGCTGGGTGCAATTGGTGAAACCGGAGGGCTGGATAACATCCGGGGAATGCAGATCATCAACGGCCAGGTTTGGGTTAGTAATGCCGGCACAAACAATGGTGCACCGGGAAAAGCAGTGGTGCAGGTTGATTTTGACGGAACCATTACCGGAAACTTCCTGGTAGATGGCAGCCCCTGGTCATTCCTGCCTTACGGCAATGATCATGTGTTGATCAGTTTTTCCAATTCCGGAAGTTTCTCTTCACAAATTGCTGAATATGACTTTAGCGGGAACTATATTTCTCCCTGGAACTTGCCCGGAGAATTGAACTTCATCCAGCAGATCAACGAAATGACGAATGGCGACTACCTGGCATCCTCATTTTCAAATGCCACTTCCGGCTATTCCTCAGGTGTTCACCGGTACGACAGCGATGGAAATTATATTGCTACCATCGGCGGAACAACCGGCGGCAGCGCACGTGGAAACATGGAACTTGGTGATGGCAATATCATGTGGACCAACAACCAGGGTGTGAACATTGCCAATACCGGATCGGGAACCAGCACGGTGGTTTATGCCGGCTCATTTCAGTTTCTTGAAAAAATTACCTTCGGCCCGCCGGTTATCCTCGATCCGCCAACCGACCTTACCGCTGAACTGGATGGCAACGATGTAACCCTCAACTGGACTGCACCTGAAACCAAAGAGCTTGAAGGATACAATGTTTACAGGGATGAAATGCTGATCAACGCAACACCCATAACCGAAACTACCTACCTTGACGAAGACGTGCCGGAAGGAAATCACATTTATGGCGTTTCGGCCGTATATGACAATGGTGAATCCGAAAAAGCCGGCCCGGTGGAAATTTTCATCGAAGGCGATCTGGTGAAATTTCAGGGTTTTGTTAGGGATGCCGCGACCAATCTTTCCATCAGCGATGCATGGATTGTAGCCGATAACGCTGAATACGGATCCCTGACTTATTCAACGCCATTCGGAGATCACTACGTGCTTATGCTTCCTGCCGGAACTTACGACCTCACCTGCGGTGCCGACGGTTATGACGAGATCACCGTTCCCGATTTAACGGTTTTGGATGGAGATGTAAAAACCTATACTTTCTACCTGCAGCAGGGCGAAGACGAGATCATGACCGGAATTTCAGAAGCCGGCAAAGCTGCTCCTGAAATCTATCCGAATCCGGCCACAGATGTGGTGACCATCACAGGAACGACCGGGCAACAGCTACAGATTTTTAACCAAAAAGGTGCATTGATGTACGAATCCACATCTTCGGAACAGAAAATCAAAATCAGCCTCACAGGCTATCCGGCCGGAATTTATCTGGTGAAGATCACAAGCCCCGACCGCAGTATTGTGAAAAAACTGATCGTTAATTAGTAACTTAAAACTCATATTC
>JAGYLT010000315.1 GCA_018400545.1 Bacteroidales bacterium | reverse complement strand
CCCAAAACAAATCCCGGTTTACACCGAAAAATGGATGGCTTCCGGAAATTTCTGGTTACAACGGACAGCTTTGTTGTTTCAGCTCAAATACAAAAAAGATACAGACACTAAATTGCTTTTCAACCTGATTGAAAGACTGGCAAATGAAGACGAATTCTTTATCCGCAAAGCCATAGGCTGGGCGTTGCGCGAATATTCCAAAACCGATCCGCAGGTTGTTATCGATTTTGTTGAAACTCACGAATTGAAGCCATTGAGCAAAAAAGAGGCTCTGAAGGTGATTGAAAGGAAAAAGCAGTAACAAAACTTTTGCCAATTCACCTTCCGCAAGCTCATGCCGGAATTTGGACAGTACCAGCAACAGATGTTGAATCCGGTACCGGAAAACCCTCCAGTTTTAATCCTTCGATGTGTAGATCGATCGCTTCCCTGATATTTTTCTCAGCTTCTTCCATATTGTCACCAAATGAAATGCATCCAGGTAAATCAGGGACCCAGGCCCCTATATGACCCTGTTCATTGTGTTCATAGATAATCAAATATTGTTTCATTTTAGTCTTGCATTTTTTAATATACTATTTTCCATTCCTTTGGGTAAGTCTTCTGATAGTTTATGTCCGGGTACAGTAATTAAATTTTGGAATTCAGGATGTTTGAACTGTCTGTGGCTTCCTTTTTGCCTTACAAAAAATATAACATTCCGTTCTTATTCAACGAAGAAACGTTTTTTTTAATGTTCATAGCCCGCAAATAGCCATGCTTCCTTTTATCTTCAACTTCCCATGTGAAATAAAAAACACAATTTGTTTAATTAATACAAATACATATTAAACATTTCAATATCTCCCCTGTTTACTCTTTGACATGCTTAATTTCAAAAAGCTATTTTTGCACGAAACTTTTGTAAAAAATGAATAATAACGAAATTATCCCGGGATTTTCAAAAATGAATAAAAACGCCAAACTTGAGTTGGTGGCCAACAAGGCTGGAAATGCCGAGGAAGTACTCGAATTGCTTAAAAGTTTCTGGCATGATGACCCTGCAAAACAGAAATTATTCGATGAATTCAGTGAAAACACCATATCCAATTATTACTTTCCTTACGGCGTAGCCCCAAATTTCAATATAAATGGCAAGATGTACCTCGTGCCCATGGTGATCGAGGAAAGTTCGGTTGTTGCGGCTGCTTCAAACGGAGCCAAGTTCTGGGCCGGGAAAAGCGGTTTTATCAGTGAAGTGGTATCTACTGCCAAAGTTGGCCAGGTTCATTTTATCTGGAAAGGCGAGGTTGAAAAATTGCAGGCCCTGTTCCCTGAACTGAAACGGGAACTTATCATCGGCACCCGCCACCACACCGAAAGCATGGAAGCACGCGGCGGCGGTATCCGGCACATTGAACTGGTAGATATGACCGATGAAATCGACAATTATTTCCAGATTAAAGCCACCTTTGAAACGGTGGATGCAATGGGTGCAAATTTCATCAACTCATGCCTTGAGGATTTCGCTGAAATACTGAAAAGTCATTTTGCAGAAAATGAGCATTATAATGCTGAAGAAAAGAATTGCAGGGTGATTATGGCCATCCTTTCCAATTATACGCCTGAATGTTTAGTGAAAACCCATGTTGAATGTTCCGTTGAATGCCTGCGTAAAGCCGGTGAAATTGACGATCCGGAAGATTTTGCCTGGAAGTTTGAAAAAGCGGTTCAGATTGCCAAAGTGGATCCGCATCGCGCAGCCACCCATAATAAAGGTATTTTCAATGGTATCGATGCTGTGGCTCTGGCTACCGGAAATGACTTCCGTGCCATCGAGGCAGGTGGGCACACGTATGCCTCGCGCGACGGCAGATATCGCTCTTTAACGGATGTTGATATTTCTAACGGAAAATTCAAATACAGCCTCACGATACCGATTTCCCTGGGAACAGTTGGAGGCCTTACTGCTTTGCACCCCCTGGCCAGTTTTTCGCTGAAGCTTCTTGGAAACCCTACAGCAAAAGAATTGATGATGATAGCCGCTTCGGTTGGGCTGGCCAATAATTTCGGGGCGCTAAAATCGCTGGTAACAAAAGGCATACAGGTTGGGCATATGAAGATGCATTTACTTAATATTCTTAATTCTTTTGATGTAAATGAACGCGAAAAGAAACTGGCTGTCGCGCATTTTACAAACTACAAAGTTTCCTACACCTCGGTAAAGAAATATATCGAAAGCATTCGTAAGGAAGCTGGCGTAGAAAAGGTGTAAAAATTGAAACCAAATCAATTTTATTCAAACGGTAAATTGCTGATCAGTGGGGAGTACCTGGTGATGCAGGGTGCCCTTTCGCTGGCTTTGCCTGTAAAATTTGGCCAGCACCTGGCCGTAATGCCGAATGACAAAAATGATTTTCTGCTCAACTGGCAGGCACAGGTTAAAGGTGATAACTGGTTTGACGCTGTATTGGATTTAACAAACCTGGATATCATCGAAACCAATGATATTCAAAAAGCTGAATATTTAACAAATCTCCTGCATGAGGCCAGCAAGCTCAATCCTAAAACCTTCAATAACATTAAAAGTCTTGATGTTAAAACCAATGCAACTTTCGACATCAACTGGGGATTTGGAAGCAGTTCAACCCTTGTTGCCAATGTGGCCAAATGGTTTAAAATCGATCCATTCACACTCCATTTTAAAGTTTCAAATGGATCAGGTTATGATATTGCCTGTGCCGATGCCAAATCGCCGATATTCTACACCTTAAGCAATCAGGAGCCAAAAGTTCAGGTTGCGGATTTCAATCCGGACTTCAGCAATCAGCTATATTTTGCTTACCTGGGAAAGAAACAGCGTTCAGATAAAAGCATCCAAATTTTGAAGCATCGGTTGGAAAACCGGAATAAAGAAATAGAAAGGGTTTCCGAAATTACCGAAGAACTTTGTGCCACCCACGATCTTGACGAATTCGAATTCTTTATTCATGAACTGGAAACGATGATGGCGCAGGTTCTGGGAATGCCCACGGTTAAAGAGATTCGCTTTGCCGACTACCCGGGATCGGTTAAATCACTGGGGGCCTGGGGTGGCGATTTTGTGATGATGACCTGGCGGGAAGGAATTGATGATCTTAAATCATACCTAAAACCCAAAGGTTTGGATATTGTGTTTACTTTTGACAACTTAATTTTGAAAGACACCGTTGAGTAAACAAAAAATGGCAACGTCATCTCAGGGAATGGAGCATGGAAAAGTTATCTGGCAAAGTCCCAGCAATATTGCACTGATCAAGTATTGGGGGAAAAAGGGGTTTCAGGTTCCCGCCAATCCTTCACTAAGCATA
>JAGYLT010000314.1 GCA_018400545.1 Bacteroidales bacterium | reverse complement strand
ACTGCGGGCCATTTGCATGCCATACATATTTTTAGCCTCGCGGTAACTGGTTTTTTCGCCTTCCCAGTCGAATTCAATTATAGTTGGGGGATGCTGCCCCCAGGTGGAAATCTCATTCATATCATTCCAGAAACCCTCGATTCCCAGGTTGACGTAGCCCATAAATTTTTCTCCCCACCACGCACGGGTTTTGGGATTGGTAAAATCCGGAAAGTGGCACCATCCCGGCCACACCTGTGCCGTCCAGGGCTTTCCGTCAGGATATTTGATGAAATGATCGTAGGCCATGCCTTCATCATAAGCAGTGTATCCTTCTTCTACTTTTATTCCGGGATCCACAATCACCGCCGTTCTGAAATTGAGCAATTTTAACCTGCCGATCAATTCCTCCGGATTCGGAAAGTTTTCCGGATGCCAGGTAAAAATTTTGTAACCATCCATGTAATCGATATCAAGATAAATGACATCCGCCGGTATCTTTTTTTGCCGGAATGTAGTTGCAATGTCCAAAACCTCACTGTCGGGGGTGTAGCTCCAACGGCACTGCTGATAGCCCAGCGACCAGAGAGGCGGGAGTTCCATCCTGCCTGTGAGCCAGGTGTAAGATTTGATGATATCTGAAATCTTTTCGTGCCAGATAAAATAGTAATCCATCTCGCCATCATCGGCAGCAAAGGAGGAAAAGCGGTCGTTGGAAGCACCAAAGTTAAAGGTGGTTCTATGGGAGTTATCTAAGAAAATGCCATAGTTCAGCCCGTTGTGAATGCCGATGTAAAACGGGATGGAAGCATACAGCGGATCGGAGTGTTCGTCGTAGTGGGGATTGTCGGTGTTCCAGTTTACGTAGGCTTCACCGCGTTTATCCAGGTGCCCGGTTTTTTCGCCGAGGCCTAAAAATTTCTCTCCCGGTTGCAGGGTTTTGTAAGTGGTTACTTCCGTCCCGATCCACGATGTTCCAAAATCAGGGTCGTCCTGGCTGATGATTTTTCCATCTTTGGTTTTAAAAGTAAACCGGAGCGGCTCTTTGTTTACAAATAGGTCCAGGGAATCGGTGCTGATGAAAAAGGTGTTGTTGTCTTCACCGTAATCAAAATTTCCACGGATCACCTCACCCACAACGGCATAAGAAAAATCGGGACCAAAATCTTTGGAAATCCTTATTCTAAAAACATTGGGTGAAAAAATGGTGACGATGGCCGTGCCATTGGTCGTTGTGAAGGGGAAGGTTTGTTTCACCTTGTTTTTTTTAACTTCCTTTAAATCCCCGAGACTATTGTTCATATTTGTTTGCGCTGAAATGATAAATGCCGATAATATAGCTATGATCGTGAATAGTGATGTTCTCATTCTGAAAATATGTTTTGATGATGCGTAAAATCCCTAAACTGCTGTACGAAAATAAAAAAATTAAATAAGGTAAGGCGGGCTAAAGCCCGCAGGGGGAGCGGGGGAAGTTCTTAGCCACACGTTAAAACGTGTGGTAAGTAGGGCTTCGCCGGGGAAATAAATAAAACTGTTCCATGGTAAACAAAATTGCTGCTTTGGAAAAGGGCAAATTACCACACGATTTATCGTGTGGAATTTGGGAATGCTTCATTAAACAGGGTTATGAAGCCGGCATCTCTAACATGCCGGCTGAAATTTAATTATTCTTTTGTTTAGCTTACCTGTTATAAACCCGGTACTCCCACGGCGCCAGCTTCAACTGGTGGTTTTCGATAAACGTAACTTTTTTATTTTTAAATGCATCGGTGTATTCTCCGGTGAAGTCAGTTCCACTGAGCTTAATTTCCAGTTCATCCCCTGAAAGGTTGATAATGGTAAACACCTTGTTCGTTTCTTTGGTGCGCGTAAAAGCAACTACTTTATTATCAGCGCTGGTTTTAACCGCTGCATATGGCCCGCCGAAATCTCCGTTCCACAATGCCTGATTGCGTTTTTTCAGATTAAGTAAAGTCCGGTAAAAGTTTTCTAACGGATAATCTTTCCAATCCACGGGGTCGTGTTCAAAAAACTCCAGGGCCTTTTCATTGGCCGATTCCTGCCCGGTGTAGATCAGCGGCATGCCCGGCACGGTTGCCATCAAAACCGCAAATGCATCGCGTCCCTCGCCATAGCGTTCAGCCGTGGTACCGTTCCATGAATTTTCGTCGTGGTTGGTGGTGAAATTCATTTTGAAAGCACCGGCGGGATGCTTTTCTTTGAGTTCCCGAAAATAACGGGTTACCACGTCAGCGGTGGTATCGCCCCTGGCAATGAGGTTGCTCAGATGGTGGAAATGCCAGCCATAATCCATGTCGAAGGCATCCACAAGCAGTTCGGGTTTCTCAGCTTCGGCCAGCATGAACACCGGTTTGATTTCATCCAGCGCAACCCTGGCCTGATTCCAGAATTCGGTGGGTACCATGCCTGCTACATCGCAGCGGAAACCGTCGATGTTTGCTTCGCGAACCCAGAATTCCATTTCGCCAATCATAACATCCCATACATCCTTGTTGTCATAATCGAGCTGAACCACATCCGCCCAGCCATGCGGGGCATACATGTTTCCGGTGGAGTCAAGGTCGTAATATTCTGGGTGTTCGGTCACCCATTCATGATCCCATGCAGTATGATTGGCCACCCAGTCGATGATCAGCTTCATGCCCAGTTCGTGGGCCAGCTTTACCATATTTTTGAATTCATTCATGCTGCCGAATTCCGGATTTACAGCCGTGTAATCCTGCACAGAGTAGTAGCTTCCCAGTCCACCCTTCCGGTTTTCTTTGCCAATGGGATGCACAGGCATGATCCAGAGGATATCCACACCCATATTTTTCAATCGCGGCATATGCTTCGTGAAGGCCTTGATGGTACCTTCCTCAGAAAACTGCCGGATATTTACTTCATAAATGTTGGCATTTTTCGACCAGTCGGGATGTAACACCTGGCTTGCCGAAACTTTTTCTGGTTCGGCAGTAGTGGTCTTTTCTTCTTTTTTCTCAGTGGCAGTGTTGCAGGCAGCAATTACTACGGCAACAATCAACAAAAGCAAAAATGGTTTTCTCATCGGTATCAGATTTAATTAAAATTCATCGTAAAAAGTCATTACATATCTATTTGACTATTTTTGACAAAAATAATCGAAATATCAAAATTTCAGGCACATGAATTTTCCTGTGAAATTAAACCCGGCAAAGCTTGATCTGGTTATGCGGGATGAGGATTTTGTGATCTACCATGAAGGGAGAATCCTGGAAACCCCGGGGGGTAAACCTTTTGCTCACCGCAATGCCCGCGTGTTGAAGCATCTCTTGCTGAAGCTCACCCTGAATTCCGGGATGCCGGAGG
>JAGYLT010000313.1 GCA_018400545.1 Bacteroidales bacterium | reverse complement strand
TCGGGTAGTGCTGCTTGATGTTTGCTTGAATTCCTCAAATACCGTTTCGAATTTGTCTCTTGGAATTCCTATACCTGTATCTTTAACCGAAACATGGAGGGTAACCTTCTTTTGTTTTTTTGAAATTAGGTTCACATCAACCTTTACGCCACCCTGTTTTGTGAACTTAATGGCATTACTTACCAGGTTGTTGATGATCTGCAACAAACGGGTACTGTCGCCAACAATGATTTCAGGAATGTCCTTATCGACGGTATAATCCAGCGATATTTCCTTGGCTTTGGCCAGGCTGTTCATGGCATAGTGCATACCTTTTAAAATCTCCTGAATGCTGAAATCGGCTTGTTCGAGCACAACTTTTCCACTAACCAGTTTATTAAAATCAAGGATGTCGTTAATAATACTCAACAGGTTTTGCGATGAGAACTTGAGGGTTTTAAGGTTGGTAATCTGCCCGGGCTTTGGGTTTTCCATGAGGAGAATATTCGTTATCCCTACCACGGCATTTAGCGGTGTCCGTATCTCGTGGCTCATGGTCGAAAGGAAATTGAACTGTGCTTTTTCGGCCTGCTCGGCAGTTTCTTTGGCATGTATCAGTTCCTGCTCGGCTTTTGACCGCAGTTGGAAATTCACAACGATCTGGGCAAATACCTGCAAAATCGACTTTTCCTTCTCGGAGTAGCTGTGATGCTTCCTAACCGAATCGAACCCGATAAATCCAAGGCATTCGCTGCCGTGCATCATCGGAACGGCAATCAGGCTCTTGATACCCTGGGGTTCCAGGATTTTCCGGAGGTCGTTTTCAGGGTCCAGTGCCAGCACATCAGGAACGTAAACCGTATCGCCTTTCAGATGTTTATCTGTCCATTGCGGCAATGCTTCCAGGGGAACGCCCTGGAGGTTTTCAATTTCCGGCTTAATGCCATCATAACACCACTCGTGGGTATTGTTGGTTATCTGCTTTTTAAAATCATATTCAAAGATGTATGCCCGGTCGGCAGAAACAAATTCTCCCATTTCGGTTAATGCCTCGCGCAGTGCTTCATCTATTTTTTCGGTGGAAACATTGATGTATTTGGTTGAAACATTGATAAGAATATCCTGCAATGCCGAAAAATACCGGAGTTCCTCCTGGGCATTTTTCATGTTTGAAATATCGAGGGTAATGCCCCGTACGCCAATTATTTTACCATGTTTGTTGATGGGCGATGTGTAAATCATCGCAGGGAAGGTTTCCCCATTTTGTTTAATGCATTCATATTCATACTCATCGGTTTTAATGCCCCTTATTTTTTTTGAAAAGTTGCTCATGATTCTTTTATGATCTTTTTTCGAGATCACTTTCAGGAAATTCAGCCCTTTGTTGATATCCTCCGGAGTATATCCAAATATCTCGTAACCCGCTTTGTTTGCATATACAAACCGTCCGCCGGCAGATACCTCCCAGATGGGTTGCGGCAACAGGTTGGCCATCTGCTCAAAGCGTTCCTTACTTTCTATCAGTGCTTCTTCGGTGAGTTTTCGCCCGGTGATGTCGCGGGCAATGCCCAGTACGCCAATCACATTTTTATCAGCGTCAAACATGGGTGTTTTGATGGTCTCGAGCAGTTCTTTGTGGCCGTCGGAAGCGTAGGTTACCTCCTCCTCATTGACGGTCGGTTTTCCGGCATCCATGGCATTTTTGTCGTGCTGCCTGAAAAGGTCACCGGTATTTTTATCCACAAAATCGTAATCTGTTTTCCCGATAATTTCTTTTTCTGTGGCCCCAAAAAACTTTTCGAATTTCGGATTGCAGGCCAGGTACGTGCCTTCGGCATCTTTTAGCCAAACCAGGTCGGGGATGGTTTCCACCAAAGTGCTGAGCATGGCCTCATTATCTTTAAGGCGTTCCTCTGCAAGCCGTTTTTCGGTTACATCCTGGCTTATTCCGATGAAATGTGTGATCTGGTTATTGTTATCGAAAACAGGAGTTATGTTGATTTCTGCGATGTATTTTTCACCGTCTTTTTTTCTGTTTGTAATTTCTCCATTCCATGTTTTACCCAGGGCAAGTGTGTCCCACATTTTTTTGTAGAAACCTGCTTCATGATCATCTGACTTTACAAGATTAGAATATTTCCCCAGCACCTCTTCGCGTGTAAAACCATTCAGGCTGCACCAGGCTTCGTTAACCCATCTGATATAGCCCTGAACATCAGTGATGAGGATTGCATTTGAAGATGCTTCGAGTGCAGCCGAGTGCAGATTGAGTGTGTTTTCAACCGTAAAAGCCCGCAGGGCATCGGCAAGTTTTTTATTCAGGGGTTTCAAACTCAGAATAAAATCATCCGGCAGCATTTCGCCTTTTTTCAACATTGCCAAAAAACCATATCCGGGCAGGTTCATGATGTAGGTGTGTGTGTTTTCATCAAAGGTGCCAATTCCGGGCAATGCTTCGGGATTGATTCCCTTGCTGCAATTTTCAGGGTCAAGGGGTAATCCCCCGAGCAGATTTTTAAACGCTCCGATGCGTTCGATTCGCGAGGGTATGGCATTTACTTTTTTGTACCAGCACAAATTTTCGATCTGCTCTTTTTGGTAAATGGCGCCGGCGAAACAATTAAGCTTTCTTAAATATACCGATAATGCTTTGTTAGCGGCTTGTTTGAGATTTTTGCCTTCACCTGTCGTCAGTGCAATTTCGTAAAGAATCTGGATTTGATCGGTAGAGGTTATCATAGGTTTTCAATTAATGCGATAACAGATGTTTTGTTGTAAAATTCGAGGTAATCCCGCCCGCTGTTTGCGATTTCGCCCAGGGTGAGCACCCCGACCACCGGTAGTCCGGATTCAGCAACAGCTTCAAGTTCTTTAGGGAAATCATTTTCGAGAAATAATACCCGTGAAATGCAATCGATAAAGAAGATTTGTTCCGTGCCTGAAGAAGCAGGGAGGTTTTTTCGTGCAGTTGCAAGTGCGGACTTTGTTGCGCTGATTAAATTTTCCGGATTTCCTTTTAAAATATCCACAAACCCATTTTGAGGTACTTCGCCAACACAAACCAGTGAGCCATCTTCCTGCACCATAATCGGATCCCGCACAATTTTCTCCTCACCCAGCTTGCTGATACCAAACGGATATGCTTTTGCCCTTTCAAAAAAGTTTGACGCCGTTATTCCGCCGCCACTATCTTTTTCAACCACCTGTTTGTAAATTTCGAAAGCCGGTTTGTTTTCGAGCATGTAAACCACATTTCCCGAGGAGTGACTCACCTTAAACGGTCCGCTGAGCGGCTCCCATCCGTGCTTAACGCCAATGCCGCTGCCGGCTTTCACCGCTGCCACGCCTGTAGTCC
>JAGYLT010000312.1 GCA_018400545.1 Bacteroidales bacterium | reverse complement strand
TCCGTTTTCAGGTCTTCTTCCGGATAATTATCAATGATGCTTTGAAGCGTTTGTTTAGCCTGGAACACATTATCTTTTTCAGCATAAATATCCGCCAGCATGATAAAACCTTTGGCTTTCCAGTATTCGAAGGCCGGATATTCGTTCACCAGCTCAAACACCATTTCTTCGGCTTTTTCATAATTCTTTAGCTTAAACTGGATAGACGTGAGCATGTATTTGGCTTCGGCTCCTTTTTCACCATCCGAAAGTTCATTGGTGGTTTCGAATTCCCGGGTTGCCACCTCCAGATTGTTGATGGCCATGGCAGATTTTGCGGTGATATAATGGGCATTGAGCAATTGCTCATTATTGAGTTTATCCCTTTCCAGCAGCCGCTCCGAGACTTCAATGGCTTCCTGGTAATTCCCCAGGTAGTAATTACAAATCAATTGGCCGTTTATGGCAAGGGTGATGTTGTTCTGATAATCGGCGGCTTCTTCCAGTCGTTTAAAATTCTGGAGCGCTGCAGCATAATCCTCAAATTCGGTGTTCAGCTCACCGGCACGGACCAGGGCATTTTCGGTGAACCTGGATTTTGGATATTCCAGCACAAAATTATATCCGGTGAGTGCCTCTTCGCGGTTTCCGAGTTTGTAATCACATTCCGCTTTGTAATAATTTGCGTTGAGGATAAAAGCCCCGTTTGGAAATTGTTGTTTGTATCCGTCGAAAGCCTTCACTGCACCCTGGCAATTGTTGTTCATGTAGAGCATTTCGGCGGCAAGGTAGTTAACGGAATCCTGTTCACTTACGGTAACATTGGCGAAAGGAACAGTTTCGGCATATGTATAATAATCGCCCACTGCATTTTTATCGATGTAAATATTTCTGATGGTAGTGAGCGCCTCATGGGCTTCCTTGGTGCCGGGATAATCGCTAACAATCTGCTTCAGCTCGCTCAGGGCGGCATCATAATTATTCTGGTTATAATGCACCAGTCCGCTTTTTTGCAGGGCTTTTATCACGTAGCTACTGTTCGGAAAAGTATTCATCAGGTCGCTATACCATTCCAGGGCATTGCGGTTGTTGTTGAGCAACAGGTATGATTCTGCAATTTCGTAATAGGCATCGTCAATGTAATTTGAAGAAGGGTATTCACGGGTAATCATTTTAAGCGTAGTGATTTTGTCCTGGTTATTCCCAAGCGCTCCTTCAGAAAGCGCTTTCTGGAAATAGGCATAATCGCTGTCCGGAGATTCCCTCCTGATGACCCTGTCGTACTGATCGATGGCGTCCTCGTAATTTTGTGTGATGAAATAGCAGTCGCCCATCCTGAGCCGTGCATCCGTAACAAAGTCGTCGCGGTTTTTCATGGGCCGGCTCACGAACTGCTCAAAGGTAAGCACGGCGTTGTCGTAGTATTTTAACTTGAAATACGCATAGCCCATGTTGTATTTTGTCATGGGATAAATATCCAGCTCGTAGGCTCCCGGCGAAACCATAAAATCATCGTAGTAATCGATGGCTTTGGTGTAGTTGCCCAGCCGGTACTGCGTTTCCCCGGTCCAGTATCTGGCCCTTGCCGTAATTTCCTGATCGTAATTGTTGGCCAGCGATTTATTAAAATTCAACAGTGCGTCCTGGTACCTTACAGCGTTAAAAAGCTGGATGGCCCGCTGATAGGTAATGCGTTGGTAAGCGGCCTTCAAATCGCGGTTTTTCACCCGGATGCGTTCGATGGCGTCAATGGCGGTTTGGTAGTCTTTGGTTGACAGGAAAATGTTGGTGAGGTACATGTAGGCCTCGTCAATCCGGTCAGATCCGGGATAATCGGATATGTATTGAGTGAGCGCCTGGATGGAACTGTTAAACGGATCATAGGCCAGCTCGTAGGTAAGCTTGGCATAATTAAACAGGGCATCCTCTCTGATTTTATCGCTGGCATCGATTTGCAACGCGGAATAAAATGCATTTTGTGCAAACTTCTTTTCGCCGGTTTTCAGATAGCAATCTGCCAAATGATAGTAGGCATTCTGGGCCATTTCATCTTTTCCCCCGGTTACTTTCTGAAATCTGCTGATGGCCTTTTCATAATCACCGGTCATATAAGACGAATATGCCATCTGGTAGTGTTCTTCCCTGGTGAGCGATTTCCTGGCATTGTCGCGGTAAACCTTAAAATAGTTCAGGGTTTTGTTGTAGTCTTCCTTTTCATAGAAAGCCTGGGCCACAATGCGCGCAGCCTCGGCCTTTTTCTTTTTATCATCAATATCATTTTTGATGATATCCGGCCCGATACGCACGATTTCGTCATAATTGCGTTTGGTGTAGTTGATCTGTAAAATATAAAACGGCACCTCCTGCCCAAACTCCGAATCCTTATCCAGTTGACTGAAATATTTAAGCGCCTCAGCATAATCCTGCTCGAGATAGGCAATGTGGGCATAATAATAATTTGCAGCATTGCGATAGTCACTTTCGGCATTCAGGATCGGAAAAAGCACCTCTTTGGCTTTGTCGTACTCCTCGCGTTCCATGTAGCTGTATCCCATTTTATAAAGATATTCTGACATCTGGTCAGGTGTCAGCAGGTAGGGGTCAACTTTGGTAAATTCTTCGATGGCATCGCGATAGCGGCGGGATTCGTATTTGATGAAACCCAGGTAAAGATAGGCTTCGTTGGTTTTGCTGTGATCGGGATAAAAGCGGATGAAGTTGGTGAATTTCTGCCTCGCTTCCGGATGATCGAGCTTATAATCGCACATGGCATCAAAAAACTGCGCATCAAGCCGCATCACCGATTCACCGGCGGGCAATTCGTCGAGCAGGCCATGGAAAATCTCCTGTGCCGCTCCATACTGCATTTTTTCAATCAGATCGAGGCCCAGATTGTAGGATGCCTCGGGATCGTCGTAAACCCGGGTTTGCTGTGCACTTAAAAACGTTGGGACAAATAAGATGAAGAGAACCAGATTGGTCACTAACGGTCTGATATTCATACTGTTTTTTTCTTTTGCCAAAATTTGCCTGCTAAATCTACTACCAAACGACCAAATGGCAATGTTATTTTAGGGGTATGATTGTGCATAAAAATCGGGAAAAGAATTGTTTCGGGAATTTTGAGTTTGGAGGATAGAATGCAGATTGGAGAGGTTTGAGGCGGGAGATTGGAAAAATGATTTTAACCGCAAAGGCGGAAAGGCGCAGCGTGATATCAGAAAGCCTGCCCCGACCCTGCAGGGTCCGATCTAAGATCTCAGATGTTTGATATTTGTACATCCTCCAAAAAATCCTTTTCAATATCACAATAACTTTATAACTCAATACCTTAAACCCAACTTGGACAAGCCAAAACCAAACAGTGTT
>JAGYLT010000311.1 GCA_018400545.1 Bacteroidales bacterium | reverse complement strand
TTTTTTGATTTCGTTCATCAATGGCCCAACCTGTAATGCTCCCAACAGCCGCACCCGCTGCGCTGATTTACCGGTTTCACTGGCCGGAACGGCAGCCAATTACAGTTTGATAGAGTGGACAACACAAGGCGATGGCACTTTTAATAACCCGAATGTTTTTAACGCACAATATTTTGCCGGGCCGCAAGACAGGCAAAACGAGGGCAATATCGTAACCCTTAACGCTCTGCCCAATTCTCCCTGTACCATTGCGGCAACAAAGGATGTAAACGTCATTTGGAAACCGATACCAACGCTGGAAACTTTTGGAACCGGAACGGATTTTATCTGTCCCGGCGAAAATTATCTTCAACTGAATGCGGTGGTGAACAATTATTCATCACTGCTTTGGACTACCTCCGGCGACGGCACTTTTAGTGCTACCTCAACATTAAACCCAAAATATTATCCCGGCACTCAGGATTATCAACAGGGGGAATTTGATCTGCACCTTTCCGCCGGCCCCATAACACCCTGCAACAACAGTTACACTTTCAATCAAACTACCATCATTGCCCAACAGCCGGTGGCAAATATTAACACCGGCAGCGGAACATCTTCATGCGGCGAGATTGAACTGGAAGCAACAGCCACATCAGCATTTTCAGTTTTGTGGCAAACCACAGGAGATGGCACTTTTAGTGATGCACAGTCACCCGAGCCTTTTTATTATCCGGGTGCAGGCGATATCAATACCTCAGCAAGCATCCAACTTTCCTTTACAGCATTTCCACTGTGCACACAATTCAACAACTCCACAGCCACCGTACAATTATTCTTTAATGAGGATGCGACGACATTTGCGGGAGATGATGCCTCAATTTGCGCAACCGGAAACTATTTCCTATCGCAGGCAACTGCATCTAACTATGAGAGCCTGCTATGGTCAACAAGCGGCGATGGCACCTTCAGCAGTCAAAATATATTGAAACCGGTTTATTATCCCGGAACGGCAGATAAAACAACCGGTAATGTTGTGTTAACGCTCAGCGGCAACTCCACGCCCCCCTGCACTTTTACTGCCGTGGATCAATTGACCCTCGACATATTACCTGCTCCTTCAGTTGAGGCCGGAAGCAATTCAACCATCTGCGAAAACAATACACTTTTGATTTTGGGTGCCGGAGCTTCAGACTATTCTCAGTTAAACTGGACTACATCAGGTGATGGGACTTTTAGTAATACCGGCATATTGAACCCGCAATATTTTCCCGGAAATACAGATATAACGGCAGGTTCAGTTGAACTAACACTGTCAGCCACAGGCATCACGCCTTGTAATTTTACCATTTCTGACCAGCAATTGCTGACAATAGAAAGGTTGCCGGTTGCAAATGCCGGAAACGATGTTACAGTGTGTGGAACAACAGTGCTGAATGGAGCAGCATCGAATTACAGTACTGTTTTCTGGACAACCAATGGTGATGGCTCTTTCAGTAATCCCAACGCTCCATCAACCGCTTATTTTCCGGGGACATCCGATCTTGCAAATCAATTTGTTACGGTTGAGTTAACAGCCGTGCCTTTGAACTTTTGCACTGTAACAGCCACTGATCAGAAAAACATTCTCATCAACATTCCAACCATTATTGAAGACAATGTAACTGCCACAGAAGTTTTAACAACCGAAACCCTGCAACTTGAATTGATAGTAAACAACCCGGCATTAGGAGAATTCAACTGGTTCAAAGATGATGTCTTATTAGAAGAGTTTACCACCGGAGTACTGATTAAAAATGACATTGCGCCAAATGATGCCGGCGTTTACCGGTGTACTTTTACTAACAGTTGCGGGAGCATTTCAAGCGCCGCTGCGCTGATTGAAGTACTTGAGCCAACTACCGGAAATTACACCCTTTCGGAAGGCTGGCATGGAATATCAAGCTGGTTTCTTCCTGATGAAACTGATATTCCGACAATTTTTGAAACGATTGCTAATCAAATCGTCATCATTCAAAATGAAAACGGTATTTGGTGGCCGCAGCAATCCATCAACACACTTGGGCCGTGGAACAACAATTCGGGATATGTTTTGAAGGTATCAGAAAATGTAAACCTGCAAATCAGCGGCATGACAAGATATCCGCAAACTGGAATAACCCTGCAACCGGGTTGGTCGTTGATTTCGGTAAAAATCAGCCTGTCCCGGAACAGATTGATATAACGGTCTTTTTTCCGTTTTTCCTGAAATTGAAGTCATAAAAGCCATTGCCGGATATCAGTTGTTCTGGCCTCAATTTGGCATTAATACGCTGATGTATCTCGAGCCGGGGAAAGCATATCAGGTATTGAATACCGGAACTGCGCCTGTGGAAATTATCTTTCCTCCATGCGATTAAGGCAATTTGGTGCTGCCCGGTTGAATGCAGATGAGTGCATTTTTCAGGCTAAGAAAACTTCTTTGACTTTTGTGGCCAGTTCGCGCATTGAAATGTTCCCGACGGCAGTATTGCGTAGCTGTCCCATAGCCCAATCAACACCGTTTTGAGGATTGGAGGAAACTTTAATCTTGTCGAACTTTTCCTTTAAGAATGGTATTTTGGCAAGAATCTCACTCTTGTCAATAGGTTTAAAACCGATAGTGGTAAGCACCGACTCAAACTCCATTTTGGGGTGTTCGTAAACCTCAGCAATCATTTTGTCTGCCAGCTCGATATCAAGGTGATTGGATTTCAGAAATTTAAACAGCGCATATACAATATCGTAGCTAAAACCTGCTGTCGCCTTAAAATGACCTTCGACAAATTTGAGTTTATAACCCAGAAATGTTCCGATAAAAACAGGATCAATTTTCAGTTCATTAACAATGCGAAGAATGACAGGAAAGAGGTTTTTCTTGAAAATGTAGGTGTACGTTTCTTCAGGTATTCCCCATTTTTTCATAGTGTGATATCTTTCAATAATATCATCGGGAAGATTTTTCCCCAGCCTTTCAATGCGTTCTTCCGAAATCGGGATGGGAGCAGTATCGGTGTCGGGATACATTCGGTCGGCGCCTGGAAGCACGCGCTCAAACATGGTGGTGCCATCCTCGAATGATTTGCGGGTTTCGTTGGGAACCCCGTCCATTGCCATACGGCATCGCTCCTGAATGGTTTCGAGGGCAGTGGCCATATCTTCATCAGGTCCCCAAATAATTAGCTGAGCATCGTTGTCGCCGGCTTTAAACAATTCTCTTATCTGATTAAAATCTTTTGCGGAAATTACCTGATCAAACTCTTCGGTATGGGTAAGGTTGGGCTTTTCGATACATGCGATTACCTTCAGCCTGTCGCTGATTTCATCGGCAAACACTCTGCCGGGTTGCGTGAAGTGAGAAAGCATTCCTTT